>NZ_JBIAQF010000016.1:0-215065 GCF_042888885.1 Streptomyces sp. NPDC002742 | reverse complement strand
GTTTCCGTATCCGATTTCCTCGGTGCTTTCCAGGTTCCCGCTTCCGCGTTTCCCTTTCCGGCGAGTCCGACTCTATCAGAACCTTTCGGACCTGATTTCCTCGGTGCTTTCCAGGTAATCCGCTTTCGCGTTTCCCTTTCCAGCGACCCCGACTTTATCAGATCTTCTGAGTCGGAATTCCCGCCCCGTTAGGGGACTGGTTCCGGAGCACGAAGCTTCCGGGTTCCCGTTCGGGCGGAGCCGTAAACGTACTGGAGCGGAGCGCCACGATGCAAATCGAGGCGCTCCGCTCCAGGTTGGGGCTTTGCCGAGGGTCAGACCTCGACGACGACCGGGAGGATCATCGGGCGCCGGCGGTAGGTGTCGGACACCCACTTGCCCAGCGTGCGGCGGATGAGTTGCTGCAGCTGGTGGGGCTCGACCACACCGTCCTGGGCCGAGCGCTCCAGGACTTCCGTGATCTTCGGGATGACATCGACGAAGACGGAGTCGTCGATACCGGAACCGCGTGCCTGCACGTGCGGGCCGGCCGTGAGCTTGCCGGTGCTGGCGTCCATCACCACGAAGACCGAGATGATGCCCTCGTCGCCGAGGATCTTGCGGTCCTTGAGCGCGGGCTCCCCGACGTCACCGACCGAGAGTCCGTCGACGTAGACGTACCCGGCCTGGACCTTGCCGGAGATCTTCGCCTTGCCCTCGATCAGGTCGACGACGACGCCGTCCTCGGCGATCACGATCCGGTCGTGCGGGACACCGGTCAGGGCGCCGAGCTCGGCGTTGGCGCGCAGATGGCGCCATTCGCCGTGCACCGGCATCAGGTTGCGCGGCTTGCAGATGTTGTAGAAGTACAGCAGCTCGCCCGCGGAGGCGTGGCCGGAGACGTGCACCTTGGCGTTGCCCTTGTGGACGACGTTCGCGCCCCAGCGGGTCAGGCCGTTGATGACGCGATAGACAGCGTTCTCGTTGCCGGGGATCAGCGACGACGCGAGGATCACCGTGTCGCCCTGGACGATACGGATCTGGTGGTCGCGGTTCGCCATCCGGGAGAGGGCTGCCATCGGCTCGCCCTGGGACCCCGTACACACGAGGACGATCTGGTGATCCGGGAGGTCGTCGAGTGTCTTGACGTCGACCACCAGGCCCGGCGGGACCTTCAGATAGCCGAGGTCCCGTGCGATGCCCATGTTGCGGACCATCGAGCGGCCGACGAAGGCGACCCTGCGGCCGTACTCGTGGGCGGTGTCGAGGATCTGCTGAATACGGTGGACGTGGCTGGCGAAGCTCGCCACGATGATCCGCTTGCTGGCACCGGCGAAGACCTGGCGCAGTACGTTCGAGATGTCGCGCTCGGGCGGGACGAATCCAGGGACCTCGGCGTTCGTGGAGTCCGAGAGGAGAAGGTCGATGCCTTCCTCGCTCAGCCGGGCGAACGCGTGCAGGTCCGTGAGCCGGCCGTCCAGCGGGAGCTGGTCCATCTTGAAGTCGCCGGTGTGGACGACCATGCCCGCGGGGGTGCGGATGGCCACCGCGAGGGCGTCCGGGATGGAGTGGTTGACCGCGACGAACTCGCAGTCGAAGGGGCCGATGCGCTCGCGGTGGCCCTCGGCCACTTCGAGCGTGTAGGGCCGGATGCGGTGCTCCTGGAGCTTCGCCTCGATGAGCGCGAGGGTCAGCTTGGAGCCGATCAGCGGGATGTCCGGCTTCTCGCGCAGGAGGAACGGGACGCCGCCGATGTGGTCCTCGTGGCCGTGCGTGAGCACGATGCCCTCGATGTCGTCGAGGCGGTCCCTGATGGACGTGAAGTCCGGCAGGATCAGGTCGATTCCGGGCTGCTCCTCCTCGGGGAAGAGCACTCCGCAGTCGACGATCAGCAGACGGCCGCCGTACTCGAAGACCGTCATGTTCCGGCCGATTTCACCGAGGCCGCCGAGCGGGGTGACCCGCAGGCCACCCTTCGGGAGGACCGGCGGGGCGCCGAGTTCAGGATGCGGATGACTCAAAAGACTCTCCTCACCACGCACGCCACGTACCTGGCAAGGCACGTGGCGCGCGTGACGTTCGTGCAGTAGCTGTTGTGTGTGGGGTGCAGACCGATGGCCTGCGGGTCGTGCGTATTCAGTTGTGTCGTACGTATTCGGTTGTGAAGTCTGTGGCTAGAGCTCTACCCCGCCGGCGCCGAGATCGATCTTGAGCTGGGTGGTCTCCTCGGGCGACAGTTCGACCATCGGGGCGCGCAGCGGACCGGCGGGCAGGCCCTGGAGGGCGAGCGCGGCCTTGGTCGTCATGACGCCCTGGGTGCGGAACATGCCGGTGAAGACGGGGAGCAGCTTCTGGTGGATCTCGGTGGCCTTCTGGACGTCCCCCGAGATGTACGCGTCGAGCATCGCGCGCAGTTCCGGGGTGACGACGTGACCGACCACGGAGACGAAGCCCACCGCGCCGACGGAGAGCAACGGCAGGTTCAGCATGTCGTCGCCGGAGTACCAGGCGAGGCCGGAGCGGGCGATGGCCCAGCTGGCGCGGCCCAGGTCCCCCTTGGCGTCCTTGTTCGCGACAATACGCGGGTGCTCGGCGAGCCGCACCAGGGTTTCGGTGTTGATCGGGACGCCGCTGCGGCCGGGGATGTCGTAGAGCATGACCGGCAGTTCGGTGGCGTCGGCGATGGCCGAGAAGTGCCGGTACAGGCCCTCCTGCGGGGGCTTGTTGTAGTACGGCGTCACGGTGAGCAGGCCGTGCGCGCCGGTCTTCTCGGCGTCGCGGGCCAGCTCGATGCTGTGGCGGGTGTCGTTCGTGCCGACGCCGGCGACGATGTGGGCGCGGTCGCCCACCGCCTCCAGCACGGCGCGTACGAGATCCGATTTCTCCGCGTTGCTGGTGGTCGGGGACTCACCGGTGGTGCCGTTGATGATCAGGCCGTCGTTGCCTGCGTCCACCAGGTGGGTGGCGAGCCGCTGAGCGCCGTCGAGGTCGAGCCCGCCGTCCGCCGTGAAGGGCGTGACCATGGCGGTGAGGACCCGCCCGAAGGGGGTCTGCGGAGTGGAGGTCGGAGCCATGGGTAATACGCTACTCGCTGCTCAACGCGGGGTCTGCCCTCGGGGGACACGACAAAGCATGACAAAGGTGGAACCCGGCACTGCCTGCTCGGGGGTTCAAGCAGTGCCGGGTCCGTTTGATCAGGCTAGATGAACTTCGCGAAATGCCGCAATACGGACACTTCGCTCGGCTGACCCGTACATCTGTGCCGGACCGGTGCGCGGAGGCGCGTTACGGCGCCACGCGCCCGTTGGCGTTGTAGGCCGCGTGCGTGAGCGGCATGAGCCTGGCCCACTCCGCCTCCATCTTCTCGCCGACCATCTCGATCTCCCGCTGCGGGAAGGACGGGACCTTGGCGAGCTCGTGCTGGGTGCGCAGACCGAGGAAGTGCATCAGGGAGCGGGCGTTGCAGGTGGCGTACATCGAAGAGAAGAGGCCGACCGGGAGAGTGGCGCGGGCGACCTCGCGGGCGACACCGGCCGCCAGCATCTCCTGGTACGCGGCGTAGGACTGCCGGTAGGACTCCTCCATGGCGCTGGTGACGGCCTCGTGCTGTTCCGGGGTGCCGAGGACGAACTCGTACCTGCCGGGTCGGCCCTGCTGCACCAGCTTGCGGTCCTCGCCCGGGACGTAGAAGACCGGCTCGAGTTCGCGGTAGCGCCCGGACTCCTCGTTGTACGAGTTGTGTACGACGAAACCGTCCGCGATGAAGTTGTGGTGCGGCGGCGGCATGGAGATGTCGTAGGTCATCTCCTCCCCGTCGGCGACGACGGCGACAACGGCCTCCCAGCGCACCCCGTTCTGGAGGGCCCGGCGGCGTACTCCGATCGGCACGCCTTCGCCGTTGGTCTTCTTCTGGTGACACGGCTTGCAGGCCGGTTTCAGGTTCGAGACGTCGAGCGCCTTCGTCAGGTCGGCGTCCACGGGAACGACGTGGTCCAGCTCCAGGTCCTTCGCCTCGAACTTCTCCTCGCAGATGTAGCAGAGGTCCATGGGCGCGACGAGATCGGCTCGCTGCTCGGTGGTCCAGAACTGGATCCCCTCACGCAGGCGCTTCGGGATGCCGACCCGCTCGCCGACCCCCACCCGGCCGAGTCGCCCGACCCTGTCCCCGACGCGCAGGTCGCCGGCGCGAACCCAGCCGTCCGGCGTCCATACACGGTGGTCCGCGGTGCAACGCAGAACCTTGCCGTTGGTCGTCGAGACCTTGAGGATCGGCTTCACGCCGGACTCGAAGACGTCGACCATGGGCGCCTTCTCCGCCAGCCCCGTCTCCAGGTCGATGGTGTCGGCCAGGAGGTTCTGGCAGGACTTCAGTCTGCGCGTGCGCCCCATGGAATCGGGCACACCGATCTTCCAGTCCCGGTAGATGTCCGCGATGCGCTTGGCCTTGCCGTTCTTGCTGGTGCCGACACGGATCATGGCGTCACCCGGCAGACACCATCCGACCCGGTGCCGGTGGAACTCGCGGAAGACGAAGATCGGGGCGCTGATGAAGAAGGTCATCGAGTTGTGCTCGAAGGGGCTGCCGTGCCGGTCCCGCATCAGGTAGTTGATCAGGCCCTTGGAACGCTCCGGGTCCTTCTGCAGCTCTTCCAGCGACTGCTCCCCGGCGGTGGAGACACGGGCGGCGAACAGCACGTCGGCGTCGGAGGCCGTGTGCTTGATCAGCTCGACGGTGACGTCGCTGCGGAAGCTGGGCTTGAGGTCGTCGGCTGGGGTGTCGGTCACGTGCGGAGGGTCCTTCCCATCACTGGCTCGGGCGGCGACCACTCTACGGCCCGGCACTGACAACGGGGCGTTCGGTACCGTGCCGCGACATTAGGAGGCGAACTTCTGCGAATTCGGTGATTCTGGGCACCTCTTGGGGCGTTCGGCCGTCTGTATGAGTGAGACTGACCTGTTCGAGCAGTTCGAGTCGCTTGTCACCGCATCACCGCATCCCGCGAACCCCTCAGAGGAGAAGCACCGCCCATGTTCCGTCGGCGCGAGCCCGTCCCGTTCGCCTTCACCGCCGAAGCCGACCAGTTCCGCAGCAATGTCGCTCCCCCGCCCCGAGAGCGGTCCTCCGCCGGGCAGACAGCCGGCCGGTGGCTCTTCGGCCTCACCCTGATCGCCGGGATCGCCGGGTCCCTGATCCTCGGAATGCCCGCCCTGTCACAGGATCGGTCACCTGCGCATACACAGCGTTCCGAGGCGTCGGACGGCCGCTGACTCTTCCGGACCCCCAAGGGTGGTGAGCCGGCAACCGGCTCGATAACCTCACCGGGCACAGCCCCTGCGTGGATTGAGTGAGGATCAGTCGTGCCCCTGCCCTTTCTGACGGCGGACCGCGCCTTTGACGAGGCGGCGGAGGATGTCGCGCTGCCCTTCGACGACCGCGACCGCTGGCGGCGCCCCTACCGGCCCGGCCCCTGGCGGGTGGGCGCGGCCGCGCTCGTCCTGCTGCTCGCCTCGTACGTGCTCGTCGCGGCCGTGATAATCGGCGTCGCCGGGAAGCTGCCCGGCGCCGTGGCCTGTATGGCCGGGGCGACGGTGGTCATTGCGTGCGCGCTGCGACTGCTGCGCATGGGTGTGTGGGTCAGCGCCCGGGGGCTGCGCAGGGTGGGCTTCCTCCTCACGCACACGACGCCGTGGGAGCAGGTCGTGGCGGTGCGCACGGTGCAGCAGCCGGTGCGCTGGCTGGGACTGCCGCGCACGGTCCAGGGCCAGGCCCTGACGCTCGTACGCGGGGACCGCGCGCCCGGTGACGTGCCACCGCTGATGACCACGCACAACGCCGATTTCCTGGCGCGTACGGAGGCCTTCGACCGCGCGGCGGACGTCGTCGAGGTGTGGGCCGACGAGTACCGGCGGGTCTGAGGCACTGTTGTACGACGATGGGGCCGCCCCGCGCACCGCGGGCCGGCCCCATCGTCGTACAAGCTGATCAGGCCTCCAGCGACCGGCCCTCGTGCAGGGCGATGGCCCGCTGCATGGCCTTGCGGGCGCGCGGGGTGTCCCTGGCGTCGTGGTAGGCCACAGCGAGGCGGAACCAGTTGCGCCAGTCGTCCGGGGCGTCCTCGGTCTCGGCCTTCCGGCGGGCGAACACCTCGTCGGCCGAGTCGCGGTCGATACGTCCGCCCTCGGTGCGCCGCAGCTCGTCGACGGGCAGCCCGCCCTCGGCGTCGAGCACGGCGGAGAGCCGGTTGGCCTTCCGGACGAACTGGGTGTTCATCCAGAGGAACCAGACGCCGATGACCGGCAGGATGAGCACCGCGACACCGAAGGTGACGGTGATCAGGGTGCCGTTCTGGATGAGCAGCACACCCCGGCTGCCGACCAGGACGAAATAGACGACCAGGACGGCGGCCGTGATGGCATAGGTGATCTTCGCGCGCATGTCTGCCGGCTAACTGTCGTACGTTCCCCGGCTCAGCCGAGGTCCAGGAAGTGTTCCAGGCCGAAGGTGAGGCCCGGAGTGGTCACCACGCGGCGGGCGCCGAGCAGGATGCCCGGCATGAAGCTGCTGTGGTGGAGGGAGTCGTGGCGGACGGTCAGGGTCTCGCCCTCGCCGCCCAGCAGGACCTCCTGGTGGGCGAGGAGGCCGCGCAGCCGGACCGAGTGCACCGGGACGCCGTCGACGTCGGCGCCGCGGGCGCCGTCCAGGGCGGTCACCGTGGCGTCGGGCTGCGGGGCGCTGCCCGCGCGCTGCCGGGCCGCGGCGATGAGCTGAGCGGTGCGCGTGGCGGTGCCGCTGGGGGCGTCGACCTTGTTCGGGTGGTGCAGTTCGATGACCTCGACGGACTCGAAGTAGGGCGCCGCGACCTCGGCGAACTTCATCGTCAGCACGGCCCCGATGGAGAAGTTGGGCGCGATGAGCACGCCGGTCTCGGGGGACGCGGCCAGCGAGGTGCCGAGCTGCGCGAGGCGCTCCTCGGTCCAGCCGGTCGTCCCGACCACGGCGTGGATGCCGTGCCGGACGCAGAAGTCGAGGTTCCCCATCACCGAGGCCGGGGTGGTCAGCTCGACCACGACCTGGGTACCCGCGTCGACGAGCGTCTCCAGCTTGTCGCCGCGGCCCAGGGCGGCCACCAGCTCCATGTCCTCGGCGGCCTCGACGGCTCGTACCGCCTCGGCTCCGATCCGGCCCTTGGCACCGAGGACCGCCACGCGCAGCTTGCTCATTGCTTCGTTCCTTACCGAGACGGGATTCGAGACGGGATCTACGCGACCGCGTCGTGCAGACGGGACGCCTGCTTGTCCTTGACCGGGCCGATGACCGCCAGCGAGGGCCGCTGTCCCAGGACGTCCCGGGCGATCGAGCGGACCTCGTCCGGGGTGACCGACGCTATCCGGGCCAGCATGTCGTCGACCGACATCTGCTCGCCCCAGCACAGCTCACTCTTGCCGATCCGGTTCATCAGCGCGCCGGTGTCCTCCAGGCCGAGGACCGTGGAGCCCTGGAGCTGGCCGATGGCGCGGCCGATCTCGTCGTCCGAGAGACCGTGCTCGGCGACCTGGTCGAGCTCGTCGCGGCAGAGCTTGAGGACGTCGTGGACCTGGCTCGGACGGCAGCCCGCGTAGACGCCGAAGAGGCCGCAGTCGGCGAAGCCCGAGGTGTACGAGTACACGCTGTAGGCCAGGCCGCGCTTCTCGCGGACCTCCTGGAACAGGCGCGAGGACATGCCTCCGCCGAGGGCGGTGTTCAGGACGCCGAGAGCCCAGCGGCGCTCGTCGGTGCGGGCCAGGCCCGGCATGCCGAGGACGACATGGGCCTGCTCGGTCTTGCGGCCGAGCAGTTCGACGCGGCCCGCCGTGCGGATGGAGCGCCGGCCGTCTCGCGGGGCGATGGGGGCCGCCTCGGCGTTCTTGAAGGCGCCGGCCTTCTCGAAGGCGGCTCGGACCTGGCGTACGACCTTGTTGTGGTCGACGTTGCCCGCGCAGGCCACGACGAGGTGCGTCGGGTCGTAGTGCTTCTTGTAGAAGCGGCGGATGCGGTCCGCGGTGAGGGCGTTGACCGTGTTGACCGTGCCGAGGACCGGGCGGCCGAGGGGGGTGTCGCCGAGCATGGTGTGCGCGAACAGGTCGTGCACGCAGTCGCCCGGGTCGTCCTCGGTCATCGCGATCTCTTCGAGGATCGCGCCGCGCTCGACGTTGACGTCGTCCTCGCGGATGAGCGAGCCGGTCAGCATGTCGCAGACGACGTCGATGGCCAGCGGCAGGTCGGTGTCGAGCACGCGCGCGTAGTAGCACGTGTACTCCTTGGCCGTGAACGCGTTCATCTCGCCGCCGACCGCGTCGATCGCCGAGGAGATGTCCAGGGCGGACCTGCGGTTCGTGCCCTTGAAGAGCAGGTGCTCCAGGTAGTGCGTCGCGCCGTTCAGGGTCGGCGTCTCGTCGCGGGAGCCCACGTGCGCCCAGATGCCGAACGTGGCGGAGCGCACGGAGGGGAGCGTCTCGGTGACGATGCGCAGCCCGCCGGGCAGGGTGGTCTTGCGGACCGTACCGATGCCGTTCGCGCCCTTGATGAGGGTTTGGGTACGGGCGACGGCCCGCGCCTCCGAGGAGGTGCGGGCCGTCGTCGTGGAGCTACTCGACGTCACTGGTCGGTGTCGTCCTTCTTCTCGTCGTCGCCTTCGCCCTCGACCACGGGGATCAGGGAGAGCTTGCCGCGGGAGTCGATCTCGGCGATCTCGACCTGGACCTTGGAGCCCACGGCCAGGACGTCCTCGACGTTCTCCACGCGCTTGCCGCCGGCGAGCTTGCGGATCTGCGAGATGTGCAGCAGACCGTCCTTGCCCGGGAGCAGCGACACGAACGCGCCGAAGGTCGTCGTCTTCACGACGGTGCCCAGGTAGCGCTCGCCGACCTCCGGCATGGTCGGGTTGGCGATCGCGTTGATCGTGGCGCGCGCGGCCTCGGCCTGCGAGCCCTGCTGGGCACCGATGTAGATGGTGCCGTCGTCCTCGATCGTGATGTCGGCGCCGGTGTCCTCCTGGATCTGGTTGATCATCTTGCCCTTGGGGCCGATGACCTCACCGATCTTGTCCACGGGGATCTTGACGGTGATGATCCGCGGGGCGTTCGGGGACATCTCGTCCGGCGTGTCGATCGCTTCCATCATCACGTCGAGGATGTGGAGGCGGGCGTCGCGGGCCTGCTTGAGGGCCGCGGCCAGGACGGAGGCGGGGATGCCGTCCAGCTTGGTGTCGAGCTGGAGGGCGGTCACGAACTCCTTGGTGCCGGCGACCTTGAAGTCCATGTCACCGAAGGCGTCCTCCGCACCGAGGATGTCGGTGAGGGCGACGTAGTGCGTCTGGCCGTCGATCTCCTGGGAGATCAGACCCATGGCGATACCCGCGACGGCGGCCTTCAGCGGCACACCGGCGTTGAGCAGCGACATGGTGGAGGCGCAGACCGAGCCCATGGACGTCGAGCCGTTGGAGCCGAGGGCCTCGGACACCTGACGGATCGCGTAGGGGAACTCCTCGCGGGTCGGCAGGACCGGCACGATCGCGCGCTCGGCGAGCGCGCCGTGGCCGATCTCGCGGCGCTTCGGGGAGCCGACGCGGCCCGTCTCACCGACGGAGTACGGCGGGAAGTTGTAGTTGTGCATGTAGCGCTTGCGGGTCACCGGGGAAAGGGTGTCCAGCTGCTGCTCCATACGGAGCATGTTCAGGGTGGTGACGCCCAGGATCTGGGTCTCGCCACGCTCGAACAGCGCCGAGCCGTGCACGCGCGGGATGGCCTCGACCTCGGCGGCCAGCGTACGGATGTCCGTGACGCCGCGGCCGTCGATGCGGACCTTGTCCTTGATGACGCGCTCGCGGACCAGCTTCTTGGTGAGCGAGCGGTACGCGGCGGAGATCTCCTTCTCGCGACCCTCGAACTGCGGGAGCAGCTTCTCGGCGGCGATCTCCTTGACGCGGTCCAGCTCGGCCTCGCGCTCCTGCTTGCCGGCGATGGTGAGCGCCTGGGCGAGCTCGCTCGTGACCGCGGCGCTGAGAGCCTCGAAGACGTCGTCCTGGTAGTCCAGGAAGATCGGGAACTCACCGGTCGGCTTGGCGGCCTTCGCGGCGAGGTCCGACTGCGCCTTGCACAGGACCTTGATGAAGGGCTTCGCGGCGTCGAGGCCGGCGGCCACGACCTCCTCGGTCGGCGCCTCGGCGCCACCCTGGACCAGCGTGATCGTCTTCTCGGTGGCCTCGGCCTCGACCATCATGATCGCGACGTCGCCGTCCTCCAGGACGCGACCGGCGACGACCATGTCGAAGACGGCGTCCTCGAGCTCGGTGTGCGTCGGGAACGCGACCCACTGGCCGTTGATCAGCGCGACGCGGACGCCGCCGACCGGGCCGGAGAAGGGCAGACCGGCCAGCTGCGTGGACGCGGAGGCGGCGTTGATCGCCACGACGTCGTACAGGTGGTCGGGGTTGAGGGCCATGATCGTCGCGACGACCTGGATCTCGTTGCGAAGGCCCTTCTTGAAGGACGGACGCAGCGGGCGGTCGATCAGGCGACAGGTGAGGATCGCGTCCTCGGAGGGACGGCCCTCACGGCGGAAGAAGCTGCCGGGGATCTTGCCGGCGGCGTACATCCGCTCCTCGACGTCCACCGTCAGGGGGAAGAAGTCGAGCTGGTCCTTGGGCTTCTTCGAAGCGGTGGTGGCCGACAGCACCATGGTGTCGTCGTCCAGGTACGCGACGGCGGAGCCGGCGGCCTGCCTGGCCAGCCTGCCCGTCTCGAAGCGGATGGTGCGGGTGCCGAAGGAACCGTTGTCGATAACGGCCTCGGCGTAGTGGGTCTCGTTCTCCACTAGCGTTTTCTCCTCGTCTTCGTCCCGTCCTGCCCGTGTGGCAGGGGGACGGTGGCGGAGAAGCGCTCCTTCTGGTGCGGGCCGGTCTTCGATCGAAGCACCCGGGGCTCTTTCGCCCGGGGGCCACTACCGAGGACCGGCGGCGGCGAGGCGCGCTTCTCCTCGTTCGTTGTCGTGAGATGCCCTACCCGGCGGGTACGGCCTCGTCACGCTGTGTTCGTACGTGCGGTTTCCTGCGTATTGCGTTGTGCTACCACACTACAAAGCGTCGGTGACACTCCGCACGTAGAGAGCGCGTGCGGCAGCACATACAGCAAAAGGAGCGGCTCCCAAAGAGTGGGAACCGCTCCCTTCACGGCGTCTTACTTGGCGCCCGCCGCACCGCGGCGGATGCCCAGGCGCTCCACCAGCGCACGGAAGCGCTGGATGTCCTTCTTGGCCAGGTACTGGAGCAGGCGGCGACGCTGACCGACCAGGATCAGCAGACCACGACGGGAGTGGTGGTCGTGCTTGTGGGCCTTGAGGTGCTCGGTCAGGTCCGAGATCCGGCGCGAGAGCATGGCAACCTGGACCTCGGGGGAGCCGGTGTCGCCTTCCTTCTGACCGAACTCGGTGATGATCTGCTTCTTCGTAGCGGCGTCGAGCGACACGCGTACTCCTCGTAGTCTCATGTCTGCCACCGAGTGCCCCTGGTCCACTTCTCAGGGGAGCTTCCGTAACTCGGGAGGCGGGGATCCGCTGGGCGCGGCCTCCAGAGCGGCGCTCCGGGGGTGCGTACACAAACGGCCGTTACACAGGGTACCAGCCAGACCGGATCGGTCTGTCCGGGTCTTCGAACCTTCCCGGACGGCGCGGACCAGGCCACTAGGGTGACGGCAGAGGTCATTCGTACGTGGGGAAGGGGCCGGCGGAACATGGCCGAGGAAGCGGACAACGACGTCAAGGCGCGCAAGGAGCGGGAGAAGGACGAGCTCTACGCCCTCGACATCTCGGGCGTCGAATGGCAGAGCGCGCCGGGCACGGAGGAGCACGAGGAGCGGGTGGAGATCGCCTATCTGCCCGGGGGCGCGGTGGCCATGCGGTCGTCGCTCGACCCGGGGACGGTCCTGCGCTACACGGAGGCGGAGTGGCGGGCCTTCGTGCTGGGCGCGCGGGACGGCGAGTTCGATCTGGAGCCGGCCCCGCACACCGGCGGCGCGCCGACCGAGTAGCCGGTCGTCAACGGACGCAGTGGCCGGTCCTCCTCCGGCGAGGGGCCGGCCGACGGCCGCGTCGGGCGAGGTCCGCCGGCGAGCCGTGCGGGCCTACCGGGTTCGCGGGTCGTCGGGGATCGCGGGTCGTCGGGACCGAGGGGCCGCCGCGGAGAAGTCTTCCGTGGCGGCCCCTTTCGTCTGCCCGCCTCGCAGTCCGCAGGGTGGGCAAGTGGCCGGCAGGCAAGCGGCCGTGAGACAAGTGGCCGTCCCGGTGCCATCGTTTGTCTGCTTTCGGGGTCAATAGTGAGCGTGTGTGCGCCACTTCTGGGCAAGGTGTGCCGTAACGGGCCGCCGCGATGAGGTGGACAGGCCTGCCCTACGGACAGTCATGGTGATTAGGCTGGGACCGGGTGCGACGCCTGAACCCGTGGACGGGTGGCTCGCGTTACCCGGGGAGCCGGTCAATTCGGATGACCTCGTACGGACTTCGGGCGGCCTCGGTCGTCCGGGAACGTCAACGGACGACAAGCAGACGGTCGCCCCTGCACGACTTGAGGGTGCTCGACCACACCAGGAGGAATTGTGAACAGCGATCGGGACGGGATCCGCGGGGGCTGGGCCACGCCCGGCGATGACCAGTCCGACGCCGAGTCCGCCGTCGAGACGACGGGCGAGTTCACCATCGACTACGCGGCGCCGGCCTGGTACACGCAGAACGCCTCGGGCGGCTCCGGGGATTCGGGGGGCACGGGCGACTCGCAGGGATCGGGCGACGCGGGGGACTCGGAAGGACCGGAGAATTCGAAGGAGCCGGAGGAGCCGGAGGAGTCCGTGGACTCGGCCGCTTCGGTTGCCCCTACGGCTTCGGACGGCCCGGTGGCCCCGGGTGATCCGGCCCCTTCGCACGTTGAGCCGGCTGCCGCGGTCGGCTCGGTACCCGTCGGCGACCCCGAGGCTGTCCGGCCGCCCGCCGCGCAGCCCCACGCCGCGCAGCCCCACGCTCCGGCCGTGCCGCCTGCCGCGGCCGCCGGTGGCGCGACCGCACTGCCGAACCTTCCCGTGGGTGGATTCCAGGCGCCGTGGACCCCTGCCGATCCCCCTGCTCCCGTCGCCGAGCCGGTCGCGCCGGACGCCGCCCGCCCCATCCTCTCCGACGCCCCTTCCGCTCCCCCTTCCCTTGCCGATGAGCCGGATTCCGGGACCGGGGACCTGGAAAGCGGTGCGACCATGCGGTTCTCCGCTGTCGCGCTGAGGCGGGAGATCGAGGAACGGGCGGTTTCCGAGACCACGGGGTCCGATGACGCGGTTGCGGTCGCGGCTGCCGATGTTCCCGTTGCTGCTGCCGGGTCCGACAGCGAGGGCGCGGAGGCCGAGGGTGGCGTCGGGTCCAGCGCCGAAGAGGGCGGCCGGGGCGACACCCGGGCGGTGGAGGGCGAGGACGAGGGCGAGGCTGAGGGCGAGGCTGAGGCCCCGAGCGCGCCCGTAGCCGCCGTCGAGACCGACGCCGTCGTCCAGCCCGAACACCTGCTCCAGTCCGAGCAGTTGGCCCGGCCACAGCCCGTGGCCGGGCCGGAGAACGAGCCGGTCGTCGATCCCGTGCTCGCCTACCAGTCGCTGGAGGCCGCCTCCCAGCGCGCGAGCGTGACCGAAGTACCGGTGACGGACCGAGCCGCCACGTCCGACGATGCCGACGTCGTCCCCCCTGATGCCGAGTCCGCCGAGGCACCCGACGCCGTCTCGGCCGGAGTCGAGAGCTCGGACGCCGAGGTCGTGGAGCCGCGCCTCACGGACGACGGGGCCGCCACGGACAGCGACGCCCCCGCGGCCGACGGGTTCCAGCCGCCGTACGCCTCCTCCCGGGACAGCGAGCCCGAGGACGCGGTGCCCGTGGTCCGGCCCGAGCCCGCGGGTGTGCAGGACACGCCCCCGGCCTGGGCGCCGCCCCCGCTGCCGCAGGGTGGGCTGCCGCCCTTGCCGCCCACCTACCAGCCCGCGGCGCCGGCGCCTGCCCCGCAGTGGCCCGCGTCCACGGAACCCGTGCCGAACGCACAGGGCCAGATGCCGCACCAGGCGCCGTTGCCGCAGCAGGCACCCGCCGCACCGGCACCGGGCCAGCCCTTCCAGCCCCCGGCGCCCGCACCCTCACCCGCGCCGGGCCAGCCGTTCCAGCCGCCCGCCTCACCCGCGCCCGGTCAGCCCTTCCAGCCCCCGGCCACGCAGCACGTCGCGGCGGCGTGGCCCTCCCCCGGTGCGCCCGGTGCGGCGGCTCCGCCGCAGGCCCAGCCCCCGGCCCCGCCGCAGCAGGGGAGTTACGGCTTCCCCCGGTCCGGCGCCCCGGACCAGGCATCCGCCGCCGCGGGCAGCTACGGCTTCCCGCAGCCCGGCGCGCCCGCCCCGGCTCCTCCGGCCCAGGCCGCCGCCCCGCACGCTCCGGGGTACGGGTTCCCGCAGCAGGTCGCCCCCGCGCCGGATCAGCCGGCACCCATCCAGCCGGCCCCGGCCCCTGCCCCTGCCCCTGCCCCTGCCCCTGCCCCTGCCCCTGGATACGGGTTCCCGCAGCAGAACACCCCGCCCCAGGACCGGCAGACGCCCCACCCCGTCACTCCGCAGGCTCCGGGATACGGGTTCCCGCAGCCCGCCGTGCCCGTGCCGGACGCCGTGCCGCCGCATGCTCCGGCTCCCGCTCACGCCCAGGTCCCCCAGCAGGGCTACGGGTTCCCGCAGCCGGCGGCCGACCCGCCTGCCCCGCAGCCCGGTTACGACCTCACGCGGCCGCAGTCGCAGCAGCCCCCGGCCCCGGGGCAGGCGGTCCCGCCGTACCCGGCGCCGACTCAGCCGCAGAGCCCGCAGAGCCCGCAGCAGGAGCCTCCACATCAGCCGGGCCCCCCGCCCGTACAGCAGCAGCCCGGCGTGCCGAGCGCCCCCGTCGACCCGCGGACCGGTACCGCCTGGCCGCAGCCCGTGCGGCACGATCAGCGCCAGCCGACCAATCCCGGCGCGGCCCCGCTCGGGTACACCGCGGCGGTGGAGCTCTCCTCCGACCGACTGCTCAACAACAAGAGGCAGAAGGCCAAGAGCGGTCGTCCGGCCGCCGCGTCGGCACGCTTCAAGCTGGGCGGGAAGAAGGAAGAGGCCGAGCGCCAGCGGAAGTTGGAGCTGATCCGGACTCCGGTGCTCTCGTGCTACCGGATCGCCGTCATCAGCCTCAAGGGCGGTGTCGGCAAGACGACCACGACGACCGCGCTCGGCTCCACGCTCGCCACCGAGCGGCAGGACAAGATCCTCGCGATCGACGCCAACCCCGACGCCGGTACGCTCGGCCGCCGGGTGCGTCGCGAGACCGGCGCCACCATTCGTGACCTCGTGCAGGCGATCCCGTACATCAACTCGTACATGGACATCCGCCGGTTCACCTCCCAGGCGCCCTCCGGTCTTGAGATCATCGCCAACGACGTCGACCCGGCCGTGTCCACGGCCTTCAACGACGAGGACTACCGGCGCGCGATAGACCTCCTGGGCAAGCAGTACCCGATCATCCTGACCGACTCCGGTACGGGTCTGCTGTACAGCGCCATGCGCGGAGTGCTCGACCTCGCCGACCAGCTCATCATCATCTCGACGCCGTCGGTGGACGGAGCGAGCAGCGCCAGTACGACGCTGGACTGGCTGTCGGCGCACGGGTACGCGGACCTCGTCGCGCGGTCGATCACCGTCATCTCCGGAGTGCGCGAGACCGGCAAGATGGTCAAGGTGGACGACATCGTCAGCCACTTCGAGACGCGCTGCCGCGGTGTCGTGGTCGTGCCGTTCGACGAGCATCTTTCCGCGGGGGCCGAGGTCGACCTCGACATGATGCGCCCCAAGGTGCGGGAGGCGTACTTCAACCTCTCCGCGATGGTCGCCGAGGACATCGCGCGGCACCAGCAGTCGCACGGGCTGTGGACGAACGACGGCAACCCGCCCCCGGTGGCCGCCCCGCCGATGCCGGGCCAGTACGTCCCAGGACAGCAGGTCCCAGGACAGTACGTCCCGGGTCAGCAGGTTCCGGGACAGCCCGCGCCGGGTCAGGCTCCGCCCCAGCCCCAGCCCCAGCCCCAGCCCGGACAGCCGTACGCCCAGCCGGGACAGCCTTACCCGCAGCAGCCCGGTCAGCCCTATCCGCAGGCGCCGGGGCAGGGCTACCCGCAGCCGCCCCAGCCGGGTCAGCAGTTCGAGCCAGGACAGCCGTACCCGCCGAACCAGCCGTACCCGTCGAACCAGGGGCAGACTCCGCCGCCTCCGGCACCTCCTCAGCAGTAAGCCGATCGGCCCCGTCGAGGGACCGATTCCCGCTCGGGCCCGCACCGTTCACGGACGGTGCGGGCCTTCGCGCGTCCGGAGAGGTCACGGGCGCGCGTCCTGCGACGTCACGAACCGTCAGGCTTTCACCTGGGGAGTTTCACCGGTCTGAACCAATGAGCGAAAAATTCGCGTCAACTCGTTATTTCTGCAGGCCACATGGGGTTCACGCGCCGTTGACTCGCGCAGACCACCGCTGATAGACACACACATCAACCCCGCCGGCGCCACCCCGATCATGTCGTTCAACCAGCCATCTCTGTGCAAGCGATGACGCGAGGTCACCGACCCATGAACACACAAGATCAGCACCACAGAGGCCGCCTGCGGCCCCGGCTCGTCGCCGCCGCAGGCGTCGCCGCCCTCACCCTCTCCGCCGGTCTCGCAACCCCGCTCAATCCGGTGCCGCAACAGGCCGAGGCGAAGGAGGGCAAGAAGGTGCTCACCGTCGCGGTCGCGCAGAGCGTCGACTCGCTGAGCCCCTTCCTGGCGTCGCGGCTGGTCAGCACGAGCATCCACCGGCTCATGTACGAGTACCTGACCAACTACGACCCGGCGGACAACCACGCGATCCCGGGCCTCGCCACCAAGTGGGAGCCGTCCGCGGACAAACTGACCTGGACGTACACGATCCGCTCCGACTCCAAGTGGTCCGACGGGCAGCAGGCCACGGCCGAGGACGCGGCGTGGACGTTCGACAAGATGATGACCGACGAGGGCGCGGCCACCGCCAACGGCAGCTTCGTCGCCAACTTCAAGAAGGTCACCGCCCCGAGCGCCACCCAGCTGGTGATCGAGCTCAAGAAGCCGCAGGCCACGATGGCCGCGCTCGATGTGCCGATCGTGCCCAAGCACATCTGGGAGAAGGTCGGCGACTTCTCCAAGTTCAACAACGACAAGAGCTTCCCGATCGTCGGCAACGGGCCGTTCGTCCTCACGGACTACAAGGCCGACAGCTACGTACGCCTGAAGCCCAACAAGAGCTTCTGGCGCGGGGCGCCCAAGTTCGACGAACTGGTCTTCAAGTACTACAAAGACGGGGACGCGGCCGTCGCGGCGCTGCAGAAGGGCGAGGTGTCCTTCGTCTCCGGTCTGACGCCGGCGCAGTCGGCGGCACTCAAGTCCGAGCGGAACATCAAGGTCAACGACGCCCCGGGGCGCCGCTTCTACGCCCTGGCCACCAACCCCGGAGCCCAGGCCAGGAACGGCAAGCACTTCGGTGACGGCGCCGAGTCGCTGCTCGACCAGAAGGTCCGCCAGGCGCTGTTCATGTCGATCGACCGGCAGACGCTGATCGACAAGGTCTTCCAGGGCCACGCCGTCCTGGGCGAGGGCTACATCCCGCCGCGCTTCTCGACGTACTCCTGGAAACCGTCGGCAGGTCAGGCGCTGGCGTACGACCCGGCGAAGGCGGCCCAGCTCCTCGACCAGGCCGGCTACAAGAAGAACGGCGACGGCAAGCGCGTCGAGAAGAACGGCAAGCCGATCGACTACCGGATCCTGTGCCACGCCACCGACCCGAACGACAAGGCGGTCGGGCAGTACGTGAAGGAGTGGTTCGGGAAGCTGGGCATCGGGGTCACCCTCGACTGCCTGGACAACGTGACGGACCCGTGGCTGGCGGGCAAGTACGACCTCGCCTTCGACGGCTGGTCCGTCAACCCGGACCCCGACTTCGTCCTGTCGATCCACACCTGCGGCGCCCTGCCCGCCACCCCGAAGGACACGGGCGCGACGGACAACTTCATCTGCGACAAGAAGTACGACGAGCTGTACGACCAGCAGCTCGCCGAGTACGACACCGCCAAGCGGACCGATCTCGTCAAGCAGATGGAGTCGCGGCTGTACGACACCGGGTACATGAACGTCATGGCGTACCCGAACGCGGTCGAGGCCTATCGCACCGATCAGATCAAGTCGATCGAGACGATGCCGAAGGCCGCGGGCAACATCTACGGCCAGGACGGTTACTGGAGCTGGTGGTCGGCGGTTCCGGCGGGCTCCTCCGGTGCGTCCTCCGACGGTTCGAGCTCGACGGGCATCATCATCGGCATCGTCGCGGGCGCCGTCGTCCTCGCGGGCGTCGGCGCGTTCTTCGTGATGCGCCGCCGCTCGACGGCCGAGGACCGTGAGTAGCGCAGGCACCGCCCCCAAGGGCACCCGCACGAACACGGGCGGGTGCCCCGATGAACGTACGAGCGAATGAGTGGTTCATGACCGCTGAGGCAACACCCTCGCTGGTCGAGGCGACCGGCGGTCCGGCAACGGCCGGGCCGTCGGTCCGCGGGCCGAAGGCGCGCACCCGGACCGCCTATCCGCGGTACGTGGCGGGCAAGTTGGGCGGCGCGGCCGTCTCCCTGCTCGCCGTCCTCGTCACCAGCTTCTTCCTCTTCCGGCTCATCCCCGGCGACCCGGTCAAGTACATGACCGGCGGTCGCCAGGTGTCCGCCGAACAACTCGCCAACTACCGCAAGGAGTTCGGACTCGATCTGCCTCTGTGGGAGCAGTTCACCGACTACTGCGGCAAGGCGCTCACCGGCGATCTCGGCACCTCCTACCAGTTCCGCGCCCCCGTCATCGACAAGATCACCGAGGCGCTGCCGAACACCCTCCTGCTCACCGGGACCGCGTTCGTCCTCTACACCGTGCTCGGCATCTTCATCGGCACCCGCTCCGCGTGGCGCAACGGCGGAACGAGCGACCGCATCAACACCGGTCTGGCGCTGACCCTTTACTCGATTCCGTCCTTCTGGCTGGGGCTGCTGCTCATCATCGTCTTCTCGGTGGGCATCGGTCCGATCCCCGGTATGTTCCCGACCGGCGGCATGGAATCGGGGGGCAAGGAGGGCTTCGCGTACGTCGTCGACGTCGCCCACCACCTGATCCTGCCGGTGGTGACCCTGGTCGCCGTCGAGTACGGGCAGACCCTGCTGGTGACCCGCTCGGCGCTGCTCGACGAGATGGGCGGCGACTACCTGACCACGGCTCGGGCGAAGGGGCTGCGGGACGACCAAGTGCGCCGTCGGCATGCCGTGCCCAACGCGCTGCTGCCCACCGTCACCCTGATCTTCATCAACCTCGGCCGGACGGTCGCGGGTGTGATCCTCGTCGAGACCGTCTTCTCCTGGCCCGGCCTCGGCGGGCTCTTCTACCAGGCGCTGAGCGTGCCCGATCTGCCGCTGGTGCAGGGGCTGTTCTTCGTCTTCGCGGCGGCTGTGATCGTGATGAACACGCTGGCCGATCTGATCTATCCACTGTTGGATCCACGGGTGGGCCGATGACCACGACCGAGCCGGACGGGCCGATGACAGCAGAAGCACCCCCGCGGGCGGCCCGGCCGGGTCCGCGCGCCCTGGCACGGCAGCGCCGCCGTCGCTCCGCGGCCCGTTTCTGGAAGCAGTACCGCACCCACCGGGCGGGCGTCTGCGGGCTCGCGGCCCTCGGCCTCTTCGTGCTGATCGCGGTGACCGCGCCGCTGACAGTGGGCTCCGACGTGCAGAGCGTGACCAACGCGCCAGGTGACCCGCTGGAGAGCCCGAGCGCCGAATTCCCCCTCGGCACCGACCAGTTCGGACGCGATCTGCTCGGCCTGTTGGTGTGGGGCGCCCGTGTCTCGCTGCTGGTCGGACTGCTCGCCGCCGTGCTGTCGGTGGCGATCGGGGCACTGATCGGGATCACCGCCGGGCACTTCCGCGGCTGGTACGCGACCGTGCTGATGCGGATCACCGACTGGTTCCTGGTGATGCCGACGCTGGTCCTCGCCATCGCGCTGGCGACCGTGATGACCCGCTCCCTCGGCACGATCATCCTGGCCATCGGTGTCACCACCTGGCCCACGACGGCCCGGCTGGTGCGCGCGCAGACCCTCGCGGTGGAGTCGCGGCCGTACATCGAGCGGGCCAAGGCGCTCGGCGGCGGTCACTGGCACATCATGTCCCGCCACGTGCTGCCCAATGTGATGCCGCTGGTCCTGGCCCAGACGACGCTCATCATCTCCTCGGCGATCCTCGCGGAGGCGACACTCGCGTTCCTCGGCCTCGGCGATCCGACCGTCGTCTCCTGGGGCGGGCTGCTCCAGGACGCGCGCGAGGCGGGTGCGGTCAGCGCGGGCAAGTGGTGGTACCTGGTGCCGCCGGGGGTCGCCATCGCGATGGTCGCGCTCGCGTTCACGCTGTGCGGTCGCGCGGTGGAGTCCGTCCTCAACCCGAAGCTGGGGGTGTCGCGTTGAACACGGCGACCGAGGGAACACCGAGCGCGCGACGGCTGCTGGAGGTCAGGAACCTCGACGTGACGTACCCGGGCGGCGCGGCCGCGGTACGCGGGGTGGACCTCTCGCTCGACGCGGGCCGGAAGCTCGGCCTCGCGGGCGAGTCCGGCTGCGGCAAATCGACACTGGCGCTGGCGCTGCTGCGGCTGTTGCCGGCGGGCACGCGCACGAGCGGGGAGATCCTCCTGGCCGGCGAGGACGTGCTGAAGATGAAGTGGGGGCGGGTGCGGGCGGTGCGCTGGGCGGGCGCGTCCATCGTCTTCCAGGGCGCTATGCACTCGCTGAACGCCGTGCACCGCGTCGGCGACCAGATCGCCGAGCCGATCCTGCTGCACAAGAAGGCGACCCCGGCGGGCGCGCGGCGAAAGACCGGCGAACTGCTCGAACACGTGGGACTGCCGGCCGCCCGCGCGGACGCCTATCCGCACGAACTCTCCGGCGGCCAGCGCCAACGCGTCATGATCGCGATGGCGTTGGCGTGCGACCCCCGACTGGTCATCGCCGACGAACCGACCACCGCACTCGACGTGATGATCCAGGCGCAGATCCTCCGGCTGATCGAACAGCTCGTCAGCGAGCAGGAGTTGGGGCTCATCATGATCAGTCACGATCTCGCCGTGCTGGCCGACACCTGTGACCGGCTCGCGGTGATGTACGCGGGCCGCGTGGTGGAGGAGGGACCCGCCCGGCAGGTCTACGAGAACGCCCGGCACCCGTACGCCAAGGCCTTGTCGGCCGCCTTCCCGCGCATCGGCGACGCGGCCTCCCGGTTCGCGCCGCGCGGCCTGCCCGGTGATCCACCGGACCCGTCGGCACTGCCGTCCGGCTGCACCTTCCACCCGCGCTGCCCGGTGGCGCTGGACGTGTGCGGGACGGACGACCAGGTGCTGCGGGACGCGGGGGCGGGCCGACGGGCGGCCTGCGTACATGCGGACACGGCCATGGGCGCGGAACCGGTCAGGAGTACGCCATGACGACGAACCCCGCGACGACCGGGCCGCTGCTGCGCGCACAGGGCCTGCACGTCTCGTTCCCTGGCCGGCCGGGCGCCGCCCGTGCGCGCGCCGTCGACGGCGTCGACCTGGACATCCGGCCCGGCGAGATCGTCGCCCTGGTCGGCGAGTCGGGCTGCGGCAAGACCACACTGGCCCGCTCGCTCCTCGGCCTGGTCCCGCCGACCGGTGGCCGGGTCACCTTCGACGGCAAGGCGCTGGACTACTCCTCGCGCGCCCTGAAGGCGTACCGAAAGCGCGTCCAGCTGGTCCTCCAGGATCCCAGCGGCTCACTGAACCCCCGGCACACGGTGTACGACGCGGTGGCCGAGGGACTGCGCATCCACCGGTACGGCGGCGACGAGCGGGCGGCGGTCGCGGGGGCGCTGTCCCGGGCGGGCCTGCGCCCCGCGGAGCGCTTCTTCCTGCGCTACCCGCACGAGCTGTCCGGCGGGCAGCGTCAGCGCGTCGTGATCGCCGGCGCGCTCGTCCTGGAGCCCGAACTCATCGTCGCGGACGAACCGGTCGCCTCCCTCGACGCCTCGGTCCGCGGCGAGATCCTCGCGCTGCTGCTGCGGCTGCGGGACGAACTCGGCCTGTCCGCCCTGGTGGTGACCCACGATCTGGGCCTGGCGTGGAACATCGCCGACCGGGTCGCGGTGATGTACCTCGGCCGGATCGTGGAGACCGGAGGCGTCGAGCAGGTCCTGACGGCACCACGGCATCCGTACACGCAGGCCTTGTTGTCCGTGCTTCCGGAGGCCCCGGGCGATCCGGTCGTGCTGAGCGGAGAGCCCCCCGACCCCTCCCGCATCCCCGGAGGCTGCCGGTTCCACGCGCGCTGTCAGATTCTGGCGAGCGGGGAGGCCGGCCGGGCGGGCGTCGCGGACGCCTGCCGGAGCCAGGACCTGGAGGTGCTGGACGGCGGCGGCGGAACGCAGGTGGCGTGCCACTGGGCGCGGGCGGTACACGCCGACGCCTGACACGGAGCAGACGCGACCGGTGCCGTACCCGGTGCGGGGGCCGCCGGTGCCTGATCGGGTGCAGGGGGTGCCTGATCGGGTGAGGGAGCGGCGGGCGCCGGGCGAAGGTGCCGGCCGCCCCGGCGCCGCGCCTCCGAGCGGGACGGGCCGAGGAGGGCTACTCCCCGTCGTACGCCTCGATGAGTTCCCGCGAGCGCTTCACATCGTCGGTGATGGCTTCCAGCAGGGCGTCGATGGAGTCGAACCGGGCCTGGCCGCGGACGAAGGCGAGGAAGTCGACAGCGACGTGCAGACCGTAGAGGTCGAGGCCGACGCGGTCGATGGCGTACGCCTCCACCGTGCGCTCGGTGCCGTCGAACTGAGGGTTCGTGCCGACGGAGATCGCGGCGGGCATGGCCTCGCCCTCGACGTGCAGCCAGCCCGCGTAGACGCCGTCGGCGGGAATCGCCGTGTGCGGGAGGGTCTCGACGTTCGCCGTGGGGAAGCCGAGCTCGCGGCCGCGCTGGGCACCGCGGACGACGATGCCCTCGACGCGGTGCGGCCGTCCCAGGATCTCCCGCGCGCCCTCGACATCACCCCCGGTGACGAGGCGCCGGGTGAGGGTCGAGGAGAAGGGCTCGCCGCCGCCCGCCTCACCGGTCACGTGGAGGTCCACGACCTCCACCTCGAAGTCGTACGTCTCCCCCTGCTCGCGCAGGAAGTCGACGTTGCCCGCGGCCTTGTGGCCGAAGCGGAAGTTGGGGCCCTCGACGACGGCCTTGGCGTGCAGCTTGTCGACCAGCACCTTCACCACGAAGTCGGCGGGCGACAGCTTCGAGAACTCGGTGGTGAAAGGCAGGATGAGCAGGGCGTCCACACCCAGTTCGGCCATCAGCTCCGCGCGACGGTGGTGCGGGGCGAGCAGCGGGGGGTGGCTGCCGGGGCGGACCACCTCGCTGGGGTGCGGGTCGAAAGTGACCACGACGGAGGGGACGCCCAGCTCACGGGCCCGGTCCACGGCATGCCGGATGATCAGCTGGTGTCCGCGGTGCACCCCGTCGTAGGAACCGATGGTGACGACGCTGCGCCCCCAGTCCTCTGGGATGTCCTCCAAGCCACGCCAGCGCTGCACTGTGACCGCTCCTTGTCGAACCCGTGTCCGTCATTGCCTTATTCGCAGCTCTAAGGGTGCCATGCCGTGTGCTCCCGGCTTGCATCGGCATCAGGCTGTGACCGATTGCTCAGCGCCGCGAAGTGCGGCCTGCGTTCGGTGCGCAGTGCCGCACGTGGGCGTCGTTCAGGCGGGAACGCCTGCCCCGGCCAGGTTCTCGATCACGCGGCGGGTGCCGGGGCCGACCAGGCCGGACCACTCCTCGGGGGTGCCGGTGGCGGGAGTGCCGGTCAGCCGGCGCGCGACCAGGCCGGCGAAGCCCGGGACGCGCCGGGCCAGGTCGACGAGGGTTCGGTCGAGGCCGGTGGCCCCGGCCGGTGTGCGCACGAGGAGAAGGCCGACGCGGTGCACCAGTTCGCGGGTCGGCTCCTCGCCCCTCCGGTCGAGGCCGTCGGCCGCGGCCCTCAGGACGGTGTCGAGAACGGCCGGATCCCGCTCGTGGGCCAGCAGCAGATCGAGCAGCTCGCGCCGCAGCGGGACCGACGCGTCGTCCCCCGGCGTCGCCAGGACCTGGGCGAGTACTGTCCGCACTGGCGCGCCACACCCCTCCAGCAGACCGCTGACCAAGGGAAACAGCACTGCCTGGGCGGTGCTCCCGTGGTCGAGGCGCCGGTCCACATATGCCGCCATGTACGCGGCGGTTCCGGGGCACAGCTCCACCGCCTCCCGCACCAGGGCGGCTACTCGGCGGGCCAGCGCCGGTGTGGTGGCGTCGGCGACGGCGCTGAGCAGCTCGGCCGTGTCGGGGCCGAGCCGCCGCAGCCGGTCGCGGAAAGCGTCGAGCACGGGCTCCGGGTGGGTGGTGAGCGCGGCGGCCAGCGCGCTCGGGGGCAGCCGTGAGTCGCCGGCCGCGAAGCGCTCCAGGGCTTGCGGAAGGTAGCGGGCACGCGTCAGCGGATCCCGTACGAGGATGCCGAGCGCCCCGCCGTGCAGCGTGTGGTCGGCGGGGCGGGTGAGCAGAGAGAGAGCGGCGTGACGAAGCAGCTCGCGATCGGCCGGGGCCCCCGCGAACGGCGCCGCCCGCAGCCCGTACGCGACCGCCGCGACCCGCCGCGCCGGCTGTTCGTCGTGCGCCCACCGGTCCACCGCACGGCACACGGACGACGGCTCCTCCTCGGCCAGCACGGCCAGCAGCTCGTCGCCCCGCGGGTGTGCGCAGACCACCAGGGACTCGGCCAGATCGGCCGGTGCCCGTCGCCGGTGCGCGTACAGCAGCGCCTGCGCGGCCGTCGCCACGGTCGCGTTCGGGGTCGCGGGCAGAGGCCGCTCGTCGTCGAACCAGCGGGTGAGGTGGCGGTGCACCGCGGTGGGGTGGTCCTTGAGGAGACGGGAGACGGTGTCGAGGTAGCGCGGGGCGGCGGTCTCGCCGGGGGCCAAGGGTCCGGTCGCCGTGGCCCGGCGGGGGTCGGCGACCACCAGGCGCCTGAGCAGGTCGAAGCGCTCGGCGTCCGGTACGGACAGCGCCTCCCAGAACCCCGGACCGAGTTCCTCCGGCACGGCCCTTCCCTGTTGCCGCCACGCCACGATCCGCTCGGTGAGCATCCGCAGCACCCCGACGCAAGGAGTCGCGTCGGGGACCCGGAGCAGGGCGGTGGTGCAGAGGCGGGTGGCCCACCAGAGGGGGTCGCCCAGCGGGGCCCGGTGCGGGGCCCTGTGCGGGGCCCTGTGCGGGGCCCTGTGCGGGACACCAGGCAGGGCGGTCCCGGGCGGGGCGGTGAGCCGGTCCGGGGCCTCGGGCAGGAGATCGTCGACCGCGCGGACGAGGTCCTCCAGACGGAGGGTCAGTTCGGCGGTGCCCTGTTGACGGGCCAGCGCGAGCAGGGTCTCGACGACGGGGCCGATCCTGTGGCGGGGGACGGGAAGGGTGCCCGCCCCCGAGTCGGCCGCCCCGGCGTCGGGCTGTCCTGTGGGCCGGGAGCCGTCGGCGCGGCGACGGCCGGGCGCCGTGGTCCCCGTGGTCCCCGTACGCGCGGAGCCGCTGTCGGGTGCGGCGCGCCCGCGGTGGACCAGGCTGTTCAGTGCCGCGTCCAGGTCGAGGTGGGTTCCCTGGATCCAGTCGGCCAGCTCCTCGTGGGCGAAGCGGTAGCCGTCCCCGGCGGGGACGAGGAGTCCCTCGGTGAGAACGGCGGACGCCCAGCCGGTGATGCCGGCGAGGCGTCCCGGGGCGGGGCCCCAGGGAAAGACGGCTTCGAAGGACGCCCGGTGCAGTTGGCCCTGCCCCGGTCCCAGACAGCGTCGGGCGGCTTCGTGCACCTGGCCGGAGACCCGGGCGGCGAGCCGGCGCACGGCGGTGCCGCGCAGCCCGTTCGCCGCCGCTAGCCGGGCCGCGACGCGCAGACACATCAGGTCGAGGTGGGCGGCGAACACGTCGTCGCGGTCGAGCCGTCCGGCCGGTTCGTCCACCGGCGCGGCGCGCACCTCGGAGAGCAGCCGCAGCACCAGCGGATGGCGGGCGTCGGCCGGCACGAGAATGCCGTCCGGAATCCCGGCACGCGACCGGGCCCGCCGGGCCTCCTCCTCGGTCAGATCGCCGAGCAGCACGCAGGCGGGCAGGGACCCGCCCTCGTACGCCGCGGGCCGCCCGCCGACGCCCGGCGACAGCGGCCCACCCGGGTGGGCCGCCGCCCGCCCCTCCACGTCCGGCTGTCCGGCCGTCCGGTGCAACAGCTCCGCGGGGAATTCCGCGCCCGCCCGTTCCCAGTACTCCTCCCGGCAGCCGACCACGAGTCGTGTGCCGGTCTCCGTCAGCCAGGCGGCCGTTCCCTCGGTCCAGTCGGGGAGCCGGTGGGCGAGCTCGGGCGGCATCTCCTCGGGGCCGTCGAGAAGGAGCAGCAGGGGCCGGGCGGTGGAGCGCGCCAGCCGGGCCAGCCGGTCCGGGGCGATGTCGCCGAGTTCGCCGCCGTATCCCTCGGGGGGCAGCACATCCTCGTCGGCGGGCCGCCGCGGGCCCTCCGCCCCGGTCGCCCCGGGGCCCCGCCGGGACGCGGCCACGATCCGCCCGGCGCGCTCCAGTGCGCGCGTCGCCGCGTCCGCCACCGAAGTGTCGTCGGGGCGGAGGTCGGCGCCGCGCAGCCACAGGGTGGGAGCCGGTTCGAGGCCCCGCAGGCGGCGGGCGGCGAGCGCGGCCAGCTCCGTCGTACGGCCGCTGCCGGGTGCGCCGACAAGTCCGAGGACGACGGCCGGGCCGCTCTCGAAAGCCGCGAACTCCCTGATGACATCGGCTCGTTCGACGATCGCGGAGCCCGCTCCCGCGACTCCGGGCAAGGCCTGTGGACGGGGCCCGTCCGAGCCGACCGAGGTCGCGGTGAGTTCCAGCGCGCCCGCGAGATTCAGATCGGCGCCGTACGCGGGCACGGTCGCCGCGTTACGGGCCAGCAGTTCGGCGAGCGGCCCCGGGGCGCCCCGCAGGGGGACGGCGAGGCCGGGCGCGCGATGGCCGGCCGGGGGCTCCCCCGGCGCGGTGCCGTCGGGGGCCAGGGGAAGCAGGGCGGTGCCGAGGACCGCCACGACGGCGCCGGTGCGGGCGTCGAGGACCGGTCCCCCGGCCGCTCCACCGCCCGGCCGCAGCGCGTCCGCGCCCGCCGTGCCGATCGCCAGCTCCAGTGCGTCTCCCAGGAGATGGACGCGGGCGGCGGCGGGGTAGGTCACAGCGGAGGAACCCAGCACCCGCGCCTCGCGCCAGCCGCCCGCCGCGATCCGGACGTACGTACCGGTCCCGACGCGGTCCCGCGCGGTGACGGGGAGCGGGCCGAGGCCGAGACCTTCGGTGCGTACGAGGGCCAGACCGACGTCGGGCAGCGGCGTGACGGCGTCGGCGGTCACCACACAGGTGCGGTCGCCGGGGGCGTCCAGGACGAGTCGGTCCAGGCCGTCGACGACCTCATGGCCGGTGATCACCGTGCCGTGGTGGTCGGCCGCGAAGCCCGTGCCGCGCGGGCGGCCCGCCAGGTCGCGGACGCGTACGAGGACGTCGTCCCCCGGTTGTCCGGCGCCGTCCGCCGCCTCTTCGTTCCCGGTCCGCGGGCCTCGCCCCGCCATACTCGAACCTCCCCGCCGCGCTCCTGCTCCGACGGTAGGGGCGAGGTGATCAGCGGGACAGATCGTGGGGCGAACGCGCCCCCTTCCGCTCCCTGGGTTCACTCCGAGCGCCTGCCCGATGGGGTGAATACGCGGGAGTGGATGGATATACACCCATGGGTGGGGGAGCCGAGGGGGGACCGTGGAGCGGCGGGCACGAGACCCCGTGATCGCCGCTCCACGGACGGACCGTCCACCCGGCCACGGCGTGGACGGATCGTCGTCCACCCGGCCTTCGTGCGGACGGATCGTCCACCCGGCCGTCATGCCTGGCGTGCGGGCGGGACACCTCGGCGGAGGGGAACCCTCAGCCGAAGACGGCCAGGCTCTTCGCCTTGCCCTTCTGCTCCTCCACCAGGGCGAGGAACTGCCCCTCGGCATCGAAGACCGCGACGGTGCCCTTGCCCGTGTACTCGTCGGGCATGTCGAGCCGGACGCCGTTCAGCAGCAGCCGGGCCCGCTTGGTGTCCACGTCCCAGCGCGGGAACGCGGCCGCGGCCGCCTCCGCGATCGGCATCACCGTCAGCTCCTCCTGGAGCTGGTCGAGGGTGCGCGCGGAGTCCAGCTTGTAGGGACCGACGCGGGTGCGGCGCAGGGCGGTGAGATGACCGCCGACGCCCAGGTCCGCGCCGAGGTCGCGGGCGATCGCCCGGATGTACGTCCCGGACGAGCAGACGACGGAGACGACCAGGTCGAGCACCGGGGTGCCGTCCTCGGCGACCGCGTCACGGATGTCGTACACCGCGAACGACGAGATGGTCACCGGGCGGGCCGGGATCTCGAACTCCTCGCCCTCGCGCGCCCTCTTGTACGAGCGCACTCCGTTGATCTTGATGGCGCTGACCTTGGACGGCACCTGCATGATGGCGCCGGTCAGCTTGGCGACCCCGGCGTCGATCGATTCGCGCTTCACACCGGAGGCGTCGGTCGAGGAGGTGATGTCGCCCTCGGCGTCGTCGGTCAGCGTGTTCTGGCCGAGCCGGATCGTACCGAGGTACTCCTTCTCGGTGAGCGCGAGGTGCCCGAGGAGTTTGGTGGCCTTCTCGACTCCGAGGACGAGCACACCCGTCGCCATGGGGTCGAGGGTGCCCGCGTGGCCGACCCTGCGCGTCCTGGCGATCCCGCGCATCTTGGCGACCACGTCGTGCGAGGTGAAGCCCGACGGCTTGTCGACAATGACAAGCCCGTCGGGCGTGCTGGGCTTCTGCGTCATTCCGCCGCGTCGTCCTCGTCGTCCTCGCCCGGCTTCTTGTACGGGTCCGCGTCACCCGCGAAGGACGCGCCGGCCGAGACCTCGCGCACCTTCTCGTCCGAGGCCCGTGCCTTGTCGAGCAGGTCCTCGATGGTCTTGGCGGTGTCCGGCAGGGCGTCCGCGACGAACGTCAGCGTCGGCGTGAACTTCACGCCCGCCGCCGCGCCGACGGCCGAGCGGAGCACGCCCTTGGCGCTCTCCAGGCCCGCGGCCGCCTCGGCACGCTGCTCGTCGTCCCCGTACACCGTGTAGAAGACGGTGGCCTCCCGGAGGTCCCCGGTGACCCGGGTGTCCGTGATGGTGACGTGAGTGCCGAGCCGCGGGTCCTTGATCCCGCGCTGCAGCTTCTTGGCCACCACCTCTCGGATGAGGTCCGCCAGCCTCTTCGCCCGCGCGTTGTCGGCCACTGGTCCGTCTCCTTCTTCGCCTTGCTTGTTTCTCGTCAGTCTTCGTCTGTGTGGACTCTGCGCCGTACCGACAGCAGTTCCACCTCCGGTCGCGCCGCGACCAGCCGTTCGCACCGGTCCAGTACCTCGGTCAGGTGCATCGTGTCCCCGGAGACCACCGCCAGGCCGATCTCGGCCCTGCGGTGAAGATCCTGATTGCCCGTCTCGGCGGCACTCACCGCGTACTTCCGCTGGAGTTCGGCGACGATCGGCCGGACGAGAGAGCGTTTCTCCTTGAGCGAGTGGACATCGCCGAGGAGCAGATCGAAGGACAGCGTCCCCACATACATGTGTAACCGGATGTCCCGCCGGTACGGGATAGACGGCCTGCCAATGCACTTGGCAGGGACATCAGAACCGTACAACGAACCGTCGGCTCGCTCGACGGGGTTTCCGGGTCCCCGGGCCGTTCGCCGGACGGCTGACCGGCCGGGGCCGGTCGCACAGTTCCCCGCGCCCCGAATGAGGGACGCGGGGAACCGCGTGATCCGGTAAAAGCCAGGCTGGCCGGCGGTGACTGCTCACCGCCGGCCAGCCTGGGAACCGCTTTACGAGCGCGGCTTCTCGCGCATCTCGTACGTCGCGATGACGTCGTCGACCTTGATGTCGTTGAAGTTGCCGAGGTTGATACCGCCCTCGAACCCTTCGCGGAGCTCGGTGACGTCGTCCTTGAAGCGACGCAGCCCGGAGATGTTGAGGTTCTCCGCGATGACCTTGCCGTCGCGGACGAGGCGCGCCTTGGTGTTGCGCTTGACCTCGCCCGAGCGGACCAGGACACCGGCGATGTTGCCCAGCTTGGACGACTTGAAGACCTCGCGGATCTCCGCCGTGCCGAGCTCGACCTCCTCGTACTCCGGCTTGAGCATGCCCTTGAGGGCCGCTTCGATCTCCTCGATGGCCTGGTAGATCACCGAGTAGTACCGGACGTCGACGCCCTCGCGCTCCGCCATCTGCGCCGCGCGGCCCGCAGCGCGGACGTTGAAGCCGATGACGATGGCGTCGGAGCCGGTCGCCAGGTTGATGTCGGACTCGGTGACCGCACCCACACCGCGGTGCAGGACACGGATGTCGACCTCGTCGCCGACGTCGAGCTGGAGCAGCGAGGACTCGAGAGCCTCCACCGAACCGGACGCGTCGCCCTTGATGATGAGGTTGAGTTCCTGCACCAGACCGGCCTTGAGGGCCTCGTCCAGGTTCTCCAGGGAGAACCGGACACCCCGGCGGGCGAAGTTGGCGTTGCGCTCACGCGCCGCGCGCTTCTCGGCGATCTGACGCGCCGTGCGGTCCTCGTCGACGACCAGGAAGTTGTCGCCGGCGCCCGGGACGTTGGTGAGACCCAGGACCAGGACGGGGGTCGACGGACCCGCTTCCTCGACGTTGTTGCCGTTGTCGTCGAGCATCGCCCGGACACGGCCGTACGCGTCGCCGACCACCATGGTGTCGCCGATGCGCAGCGTGCCGCGCTGGACCAGGACCGTCGAAACGGCACCGCGGCCGCGGTCGAGGTGGGACTCGATCGCAATACCCTGCGCGTCCTGCTCCGGGTTGGCCCGCAGGTCGAGCGAGGCGTCCGCGGTCAGGACCACGGCCTCCAGGAGAGCCTCGATGTTGAGGCCCTGCTTGGCGGAGATGTCGACGAACATGGTGTCGCCGCCGTACTCCTCGGCCACCAGACCGAACTCGGTGAGCTGACCGCGCACCTTGGTCGGGTCGGCACCCTCGACGTCGATCTTGTTGACCGCGACCACGATCGGCACGTCGGCCGCCTTGGCGTGGTTCAGCGCCTCGATCGTCTGGGGCATCACACCGTCGTTGGCCGCCACCACGAGGATCGCGATGTCGGTCGACTTGGCACCACGGGCACGCATGGCGGTGAACGCCTCGTGACCCGGGGTGTCGATGAAGGTGATCTTGCGCTCTTCACCGTTGACCTCGGTGGCCACCTGGTACGCACCGATGTGCTGCGTGATACCGCCGGCCTCGCCCGCGACGACGTTCGTCTTGCGGATGGTGTCGAGAAGGCGGGTCTTACCGTGGTCGACGTGACCCATGACGGTCACGACCGGCGGACGGACCACGAGGTCGTCCTCGTCGCCCTCGTCCTCGCCGAACTCGATGTCGAAGGACTCGAGCAGCTCGCGGTCCTCCTCCTCGGGGCTGACGATCTCGAGGATGTAGTTCATCTCGTCCGCGAGGAGCTTCAGCGTCTCGTCGGAGACGGACTGCGTGGCAGTGACCATCTCGCCGAGGTTCATCATCACGGCGACGAGCGAGGCCGGGTTGGCGCCGATCTTCTCCGCGAAGTCGGTGAGGGACGCACCGCGCGACAGGCGGACGGACTGTCCGTTGCCGCGAGGCAGCATCACGCCGCCGACGGACGGGGCCTGCATGGCCTCGTACTCCTGGCGCCTCTGCCGCTTCGACTTGCGACCACGACGCGCGGGACCGCCGGGACGGCCGAACGCACCCTGCGTGCCGCCACGGGCACCGGGACCACCCGGACGACCGCCGAAGCCGGGACGGCCGCCGCCACCACCGGGACCACCCGGACGACCGGCGAAACCGCCGCCGCCACCACCGGGACCACCCGGACGACCGGCGAAACCGCCGCCGCCGCCACCGGGACCGGCCGGACGACCGGCGAAACCGCCGCCGGGACGACCGCCGCCCGCACCGGGACCGCCGGGACGACCGCCGCCCGCACCGGGACCACGGCCACCGGGGCCGCCGCCGGGACGGGGGCTGCCCGCGGCCGGACGCTGAGGCATCATGCCGGGGTTCGGACGGTTACCGCCCGGACCGCCGCCGGGACGCGGGGCCTGCGGACGGGGCATGCCGCCCGGAGTGGGACGGGCACCGCCCGGACCGCCCTGCGGACGCGGAGCGCCGCCGGGACCGCCCTGGGGACGGGGAGCACGGTCCTGACCGCCCGCGCCCTGCGGACGCGGAGCGCCGCCGGGACGGTCGCCACCGGGACGCGGGGCACCGCCCGGACGGGGCGCCTGCGGGCGCGCCATACCGGTGGAGCCACCAGAGGTGAACGGGTTGTTGCCCGGACGGGGACCGGCCGGACGGGCACCCGGACGCGAGGTCTGGCCGCCGGGGCGCGGGGCGCCACCCTGACGGTCGCCGCGCTCGGGACGCTCGGGACGGTCACCACGACCCTGACCACCCTGACCGGGACCACCGGCCGGACGGGCACCGGGACGCGGAGCCTGGCCGGCGGGACGCGGGGCGCCCGGACGGGGACCCGCGGCCGGAGCCGAGGGGGTCGACGGCGCGACCGGCGCCGACGGGGGCGCGGTGAACTCGGCCGCGACCGGAGCCGGAGCCGCCGGAGCGGGCTTCGGGGCCGGCTTGGGACCCGGAGTCGGGCGCGGACCCGCGGCCGCCGGGGTGACCGGAGAGGCCGCGGGCGTCTCGGCCGCGGCCGGCTTCGGGGCCGGCGGGCGCGGGGCGGCCGGACGGGCCGCCTGCGCCGGAGAGGGGGCACCCGGCTTGGCCGGGGAAGCCTTGCGCGGGGCGGGCTTGCCGCCACCGTTGCCCTGCTGGAGGGCATCTGTCAGTTTACGTACGACGGGGGCCTCGATCGTCGAGGACGCCGAACGGACGAATTCACCGAGTTCTTGGAGCTTGGCCATGACGACCTTGCTCTCTACGCCGAACTCCTTGGCGAGTTCGTATACCCGGACCTTAGCCACTTCGCTCCTTTTAGGTCCGGGTCTGCGTCCGGACCGTCGCTACTTCATGGGCGTACTCATCGCGTGCTCATCGAGTGCTCATCGCAATCTCGACCTACTTCCAACTCGCGGAATACCAGGGCCGCACGGAGGTTCCGCACGACGCTCTCTTACGGGTTTGCCTGCTCGACGTAGAGGCGCAGCGCCTCGGTGTCGAGCGCTCCCGGAGCGCGCAGCGCCCGCGGGATCGCCCGGCGGCGGACCGCCAGATCGAGACAGACCAGAACGGGATGCACGTACGCACCCCGGCCGGGCAGCGTACCGCGATGATCGGGGGCACAATCGCCCTCGACCGCCACGATGCGCAGCAAGTCTCTCTTGGCCGCTCGCTCCCGGCACCCCACACAGGTGCGTTCAGGGCATGCGCGGGCTCGCGTCCGGCCAGACACTCTTGAGTCTACCTCCCCGTACCGACCTCACCCCTTTGGGGCAAAAATCGAACGGTTGTTGTCGTGATGTAAGCGATCCGCGGGCCGGATCTATTCCCGGCCTATTCCCCGCGCCGCTCGGCGGGCTGCTCGGTGTCCGGACGGATGTCGATCCGCCAGCCCGTGAGGCGCGCGGCGAGGCGGGCGTTCTGGCCCTCCTTGCCGATCGCCAGCGACAGCTGGTAGTCGGGAACCGTCACGCGCGCGGAGCGGGCCGCGAGGTCGACGACCTCGACCTTGGAGACACGGGCCGGGGAGAGCGCGTTCGCCACCATGTCGGCCGGGTCGTCCGACCAGTCGACGATGTCGATCTTCTCGCCGTTCAGTTCGGCCATCACGTTGCGCACCCGGCCGCCCATCGGGCCGATGCAGGCGCCCTTGGCGTTCAGACCGCTGCGGTTGGACCGGACGGCGATCTTCGTGCGGTGGCCGGCCTCGCGGGCGATGGCCGCGATCTCGACGGAACCGTCGGCGATCTCCGGCACCTCCAGCGCGAAGAGCTTCTTCACGAGGTTGGGGTGCGTACGGGACAGGGTCACGGACGGACCGCGGACACCCTTGGCCACCCGTACGACGTACGAGCGCAGGCGCAGGCCGTGCTCGTAGTTCTCACCGGGGACCTGCTCCTGCACCGGCAGGATGGCCTCCAGCTTGCCGATGTCGACGAGCACGTTCTTCGGGTCGCGGCCCTGCTGGACCACACCGGTGACGATGTCGCCCTCGCGGCCCGCGTACTCGCCGAGGGTCGCGTCGTCCTGGGCGTCCCGCAGGCGCTGCAGGATCACCTGCTTGGCGGTGGTCGCGGCGATCCGGCCGAACCCCGACGGGGTGTCGTCGAACTCGCGCGCCTCCTGCCCCTCCTCCAGGTCCTCGGGGTCCTCCTTCGCCCACACGGTCACGTGACCGGTCTCCCGGTCGAGTTTCACGCGCGCGCGCCGGCGGCTTCCCTCGGTGCGGTGGTAGGCGATGAGGAGGGCCGACTCGATCGCCTCGACCAGCAGGTCGAAGGAGATCTCCTTCTCCCGCACCAAACCCCGCAGGGCACTCATGTCGATGTCCACGGCTACGCCTCCTCTTCCTTCTTGTCCTTGCGGCTGAACTCGACCTGGACGCGGGCCTTGACGATGTCCGCGAAGGCGAGCCGCCTGGCGGTGGGCTTGCGCCCCTTCACGCCAGGCACCTCGACATCCAGACCGTCCTCGTCGACCCGCAGGATCCTGGCGAGCAGTTCTTCGTTCTCCGAAAGCTGGAACTTCACCAGGCGGTCGGTGGCACGTACGTAGTGACGGTGCTCCTTGAGCTCGCGCTCGGCACCGGGGGTTCCGACTTCGAGGGTGTACTCCCCCTCGCCCATCGCGTCCGTCTCGTCGAGCTTCGCCGAGAGCGCACGGCTCACATCGGCGATCGCGTCCAGGTCGGCACCTTCGTCCGAGTCGACGACGACGCGCAGAACACGCTTGCGGCCTACGGTCTCCACTTCGATCTCTTCCAGATCGAGGCCCTGGGAGCTCACGAGCGGATCCAGGAGTTCTCGCAGCCTCTCGCTCTGGGTCGTGCTCATCCGGGTGACTCCTCGGCCGCGTGTGCTGTTGTGGGTTGGTCGCGTGTCAGCTCAAAGGGTATCCGGTCGCGGAGGGTGTTGCCGTCCACCGGGACGCGTGTGCTCGCGCGGACAGGTGCAGGAGAGCATCCGCGAAATCGCGCCGGAGACAGACCGGAGACAGATGGGAGAGAGCCGCTGGGCGGTGATCGGCCGATGCGCGGGTACCGTGATCGCGGGCAGCTCGCCCATACTTTCGTTCGAGCCCTCCGAGGACGTCTGCCGTGTCGTTCCCCCTGCCGTCGCGCACCCCGTCGGGTCCGCGCCGAAGGACCCTGCTCGCGGCCGCCGCGGGCGCCTTCGCGCTCGCGGGCTGTTCCGCTCCCGAGCCGTCCAGCGACACGACGGGCGGCAGCCCCTCGGCCGCGGACCGGGCCCGCGCGCGCGGGGCCCGCGACAGCCTGACGCTCTCCGACCGGTACACCGCGGTGATCGCCGCCCATCCGGACCTGGCGGAGCGGCTCGGCCCGCTGCGGGCCGAGGTCGCCCGGCACGTGAAGGCTTTCGGCGGCGGCAGCGCCGGGGCGTCGGCGTCCCCGTCCGCGCCCTCCTCGTCGGTGTCTCCGTCCGCGCCTGCGTCGTCGGGGTCCCCGTCGGCGTCGGGTTCGGCGTCGGCGTCGGGTTCGGCGTCGGCGTCGGGTTCGGCGTCGGCGTCGGAGTCGGCGGCGAGCACGGTTTCGGCTTCGGCTTCGGCTTCGGCTTCGGCCGACGCCTCCCCCGGTGTGGCGGCCCGGCCCAAGGACGCGCTCGCCGACCTCGCCGCCGCCGAACTGGCGCTCGCGGACGAGCGGACACAGGCGCTCGTGGAGGTTCCCGGCGAGCTCGCCCGGCTGCTCGCCTCGGTGGCGGCGGCCGGTGCGGCCCACGCGTTTCTGCTGACGAAGGCGGCGAAGTGAGCAAGCGGAACAGCACCCTGGAAGCCGAGCTCAAGGCCCTGCAGGCCGCGCTGGGCGCCGAGCACGCGGCCGTCTACGGCTACGGCGTCGTGGGCGGCCGGATCGGCGAGGCCCGGCAGACGGACGCCCGGTCGGCGTACGACGCCCATCGGGCACGCCGGGACGAACTGGCGCGGGCGGTGAAGGACATGGGCGGCACACCCGAGGCCGCGTCGGCCGCGTACATGCTGCCGTTCCCGGTGACGGACACCGCCACGGCCATACGGTTCGCGGCCGAACTGGAGGAGCGGGTGGCCGCCGTGTACTCCGACCTCGTACGCGCCGCCACTGGCGACCGGCGACGCATGGCGGCCGGGGCGCTGCGGGAGGCCGCGGTCCGTGCGGTGCGCTGGAGCGGCGAGAGCGTAGCCTTCCCTGGGCTCGCCGAGCGGGCGGGCACCCCGTCCGCCACGGCACCCTCGCCGACGTAACGCGACCTGGAAGGGAACATCTCGCGCATGGACCCGCGCATGGCCTTCGAACCGCCGCAGCGCCTTCTTCGGGCGCTCGGCGAGACCCGCCGGAGCGGGCCGGAGGGGGCCGACGAGGCCGACGAGTGGCTGGAGAAGCTGCCCGAGCTGACCCGACAGGCCCTTGATCTACGCGAGTTGACCGTGGAACGGGTGCAGGCGCCGGGTGGGCGCAGCAGTCTGGTCGTCCTGGTGCGACGGGCCGACGGCACTCCCGCCGTGCTGAAGCTGGCGCCCGAGCGGGCGCGTCCGGAGAGCGAGCGGGCCGCGCTCGCCCACTGGGACGGCCGCGGCGCGGTCCGGCTTCTCGACCCGGCCGACGCCCACCCCATCCACGAAACCCACGGTGTCCTGCTGCTGGAGCGGCTGCACCCGGACATGTCCGTACGTTCGCTGCCCGAGGCGAAGGCCCTGCTGGAGGCGGCGGGGACGCTGCGGCGGCTGTGGGTCGAGCCGCCCGCCGGCCAGGTCTTCGAGACCGTCGCGGAGCGGACCGGGCGGCAGGCGGAGGCCATGCGGGCCACGACGACGGCCGAGGCCGGTGCCGGGGCCGGGGCGGATGCCGAGGTGACGGCCCTGGTCGACGCGGCGCTCGCGGCGCGCGAGGAGCTGCTGGCCGCGCCGCCCGAGCCGAGGCTGCTGCACGGCACCTTCCGGCAGAGCAAGGTGCTCGCCGGGGAGCGCGTGCCCTGGCTGGCCGTGGGACCGGACCCGGTGGTCGGCGAGTGCGCGTTCGACCTGGCCCGGCTGGTCCGCGACCGGGTGGAGGACCTCATCGCCTCACCTTCGGGGCCGTCGATCACCCGGCGCCGGGTCAAGCGGCTCGCCGAGTCCCTGGACGTGGACCAGGAGCGGCTGCGCGGCTGGACCCTGTTCCGCGCCGTCGAGTCGGGCGTCCGGGCGGGCCGGGTGGGCCGCCTGCGCGACGCCGAACTCCTCCTGGAGTTCGCCGGCTGGCTCTGAGGGCCCGCACAAGAACGACTTGTGGGCGCGCAACCTGCTGACCTGGGTGTCAAGTCCCAGAAGCAGTAACTTAGTTCTCGGCAAGCCCTGAGGGCTGTCCCGCAACTCGCGCTCGGCTGCGGCGAGTCGGAGGCCGCCGGACGGCGACCGGAGACCCGGCGAAAGTTCGCGGGCGAGTCCGGAGACGTACCGGTTCCGAATCCCCGGCGCACCATCGTCGGCGCCCGCCCGGGTCCCCGTCCGGGCTTCGCCCGTTCGTACGACACAAGACCCGTACGACACAAGGCCCTTACGAAGCCTGGCACATGACGGTCCGTCACATTCTGTGCTTACGGGGAGCGGCCCGGGAGAAACGGACCGGCGGCGCCCCGCCCCTCGCACGAGGAGGCTGCGGGCGCCGCCGGGTGAACGATTACGCCGTCAGGCGGGCGATCGCCTCTTCGACGGTCAGTTCCTCGCGCTCGCCGGTGCGGCGGTCCTTCAGCTCCACGACGCCCTCGGCCGAGCGGCGGCCGGCGACCAGGATCGTCGGTACGCCGATGAGCTCCGCGTCGGTGAACTTCACGCCCGGGGAGACGCCGGCACGGTCGTCGACCAGGACGCGGACGCCCGCGGCACCGAGCTTCTCGGAGACGTCGAGCGCCAGCTCGGTCTGGAGGGCCTTGCCCGCGGCGACCACGTGCACGTCGGCGGGAGCGATCTCCTTGGGCCAGCACAGGCCCTGCTCGTCGGCCGACTGCTCGGCCAGCGCGGCGACCGCGCGGGAGACGCCGATGCCGTACGAGCCCATGGTCACGCGGACCGGCTTGCCCTGCTGCCCGAGGACATCGAGGCCGAAGGTGTCGGCGTACTTGCGGCCGAGCTGGAAGATGTGGCCGATCTCGATGGCGCGGTCCATCTTGAGGCCGGTGCCGCATGCCGGGCAGGGGTCGCCCTCTTCCACCACGACGACGTCGAGGTAGTCGTCGACCTCGAAGTCACGGCCGGCCACGACGTTCTTCGCGTGTGTGTTGATCTTGTTGGCGCCGGTGATCCAGGCCGTGCCGGGCGCGACGCGCGGGTCGGCGATGTAGCGGATCTTCTCCAGGCCCTGCGGGCCCACGTAGCCGCGTACGAGATCTTCCCTGCCCTCGAAGTCCTCGGCCGTGACGAGTTCGACGACGGCCGGGGCGAGGTGCTCGCCCAGCTTGCCGAGGTCGACCTCGCGGTCGCCGGGGACACCCACGGCGACGATCTCGCCGTCGACCTTGACCAGCAGGTTCTTCAGGGTCGCGGAGGCGGGCACGCCCAGGTGCTCGGCGAGCGTCTCGATGGTCGGGGTGTCGGGGGTGTCCAGCTCCTCGACCGGGCCGTGCTCCTCGGAGACGGGCGTGAGCTTGAAGGTCACGGCCTCCGTGTTGGCGGCGTAGTCGCAGGCCGGGCAGTCCACGAAGGTGTCCTCACCCGCGGCGGCGGGCGCGAGGAACTCCTCGGAGGCCGAGCCGCCCATGGCGCCGGAGACGGCGGACACGATGCGGTAGTCGAGGCCGATGCGCGCGAAGATCTTCTGGTAGGCCTCGCGGTGCAGCCCGTAGGACTCGGCGAGGCCCTCGTCCGTGATGTCGAAGGAGTACGAGTCCTTCATCTGGAACTCGCGGCCGCGCAGCACGCCGGAGCGCGGACGGGCCTCGTCGCGGTACTTCGTCTGGATCTGGTAGAGCATGACCGGCAGGTCCTTGTACGAGGCCACCTGGTCCTTCACCACCAGGGTGAAGATCTCCTCGTGCGTCGGGCCGAGCAGGTACTCCGCGCCCTTGCGGTCCTTGAGGCGGAAGAGCAGGTCGCCGTACTCCTCCCAGCGTGCCGAAGCCTCGTAGGGCTCCTTGGGCAGCAGGGCCGGGAGGAGGACCTCCTGGGCGCCGATCGCGTCCATCTCCTCGCGGACCACCCGGGAGATGTTGTCGAGGACCTTCTTGCCGAGCGGCAGCCAGGTCCAGATGCCCGCGGCGTTGCGCCGTACGTAGCCGGCGCGGACGAGCAGTTTGTGGCTGAGCGTCTCCGCGTCCGCCGGGTCGTCACGCAATGTCTTGACCATCAAACGGGACATGCGCTGGACCTGGGCCATGATTCTCGACTCCTGCTGCGTAAGGGTGATGTCTGGAGGTTAGCCGGGCAGCGGCCGTCCCCGGAAATCCATTAGGCGTGGCGCAGCGGAAGCGGGGCGCCCATCACGGCGTACGGCTTGGGTGCGCTGGGGAACAGGACCTGCCGCGCGAGGTCCTCGTAGCCGAGGGAGCGGTACAGGCCGCGGGCCGGGCTGTCGAAGTCGATCGCGGAGAGGATCGAGCGGGGTTCGGCCGCGGTGTCCGTGATGGAGGTGATCAGGGCACGGCCCACCCCCCGGTTCTGGAAGCGGGGGTGGACGTGCAGTTCGGTGATCACGAAGGAGTCGTCGAGCCAGCCGTCGTGGCCCCGGCCGCGCAGATACGGTTCGACGACGGTGGACCACCAGTGCGCCCGGTCGTTGGGCATGCCGTAGACGAAGCCGACCAGCCGTCCGTCGGGCGTGGTCGCGCCGAGCGCGTGGGCTCCCGGATAGGTGAGGTGGCGCAGCACGATCTGACGTCGTACGGCGATCTCGTCGGCGCCGAGCCCGAAGGCGAGCGCCTGCACGGCGAGCGCCTCGTCGACGCGCGCGGTGAGATCCAGCGGGCCGATGACCACGTCGTGGGAGTCGCGGGGGCCCTGACCGGGGAAGCGCAGCATGCCGGGAGACTACCTGGCGAACCGTGGGACATGTGAGGTCCCGGCGGGCCCGCGCCGGACGTCAGAACAGGACACTCATGAACGCGCCGACCTCTTGGAACCCGACACGGCGGTACGTCGCCCGCGCCGCCGTGTTGAAGTCGTTGACGTAGAGGCTGACGACCGGGGCGACATCGGCGAGGGCGTAGCGCAGCACGGCCGCCATGCCGGGGGCCGCCACTCCCCGGCCGCGGTACTCGGGGGCCACCCACACGCCCTGGATCTGGCAGGCCTGGCCGGTCGCGGCGCCGATCTCGGCCTTGAAGACGACCTTGCCGTCCTGGTCGAGGCGGGCGAACGACCGGCCGGAGCCGACGAGTTCGGCCACCCGGGCCTGGTAGAGCAGGCCGCCGTCGCCGGCCATCGGCGAGACGCCCACCTCCTCGGTGAACATGGCGACGCAGGCCGGCATGATCGTCTCCATCTCGTCCTTGCGGATGCGGCGGACGAACGGATCCGGGGCGATCTCGGCGGGCAGCCGGTCGGTCACCATCAGCGGCTGGTGGGCGCGGACCTCGCGGGCGGGTCCCCAGCTCGGTTCCAGCAGCCGCCACAGCTGGGCGGTGGATTCGGCGGGCCCGACGATCGAGGAGCAGCGGCGGCCGCCCCTGCGGGCCCGGTCGGCGAAGCCGCGCACGGCGCGCTGGGTGGCGCAGATCGGGACGAGGTTGGCGCCCGCGTAGCAGAGGGACTGCAGCATGCCGTCCTCGTACCAGCCCCACATCTCGCCGCCGAGCCGCCATGGGTCGAGCCCGGCGACCTGTACACGGGAGGCGACGAAAGCGTTCGCCACCGGCTCGCGGCCGAGGACGGCGAGCGCGGCGTCCAGGTCACTCGGTTCGAGGACCCTGGTGGTGGTCTGGGTCAACACGTACGGAGGCCTCACCCTGGGGTCTGCTGATCTCCGCACTGTACCTGGCGCGGTTGTGCCCCGCCCGCCCTCCTGCACGGGCACACCCGGCCGGGACCGGTGCCCACGATCCATCCGCCGGACCGGTCGCCAGGTGCGCGGGGGCTGTCCGCGCAGTTCCCCGCGCACCTGGGAGGCCGGGGAGGGCCAGGGGGCCCGGAGACCCGAGCTGCCTTCCCGGGGTCGCCGGGAACCCTGGCCACCGTGCCCGGGACCCACGTCGGACCTCGGCCGGTCCGGTTCACAGGGAACCCCGGCCGGGCCCTAGGTGTTCTGTCCCGGGAACCCGGGGCGCTTCCCCAGGTTCGCCGGGAACCCGGGTCGGCCAACCAGCCAGCCAGCGATCCACGATGGGCCTAGGCCGGGCCGGGGTTCGCGGGGGCCCGAGTTGGGCCGGTCCGGAGTTCGCACGGAACCTCGACCGGTCCGGGGTTCGCACGGGACCCGGCCGCGCCGGAGGTCGCCGGGAGCCCGGGGTGCCTTCCGGGTTCGCCGGGAACCCGGGCCGGCCGCGACCCGGGATCCAGGTGCGACCTCAACCGGTCCGGAGTCCGCCGGCCGGGCCGGGGTCCGCGGGATCCTGGGGCGGGCCGGGGTCCGCCGGGAGCCCGGCTGCTTCGCCAGGTCCAGGGTCGCCGGGATCCTCGGCCCGTCCGGGGGCGTGCGGGGTGGGGCGCTGTCGGGCTTCAGCCCGCGACGGACACCGACGGTTCGCCGGAGGCGATGCCCTCGGCCTCCATCTGCTCGGCGAGCTTCATCGCCTCCTCGATCAGGGTCTCCACGATCTTCGACTCGGGGACGGTCTTGATGACCTCGCCCTTGACGAAGATCTGGCCCTTGCCGTTGCCGGAGGCGACGCCGAGGTCGGCCTCGCGGGCCTCGCCCGGACCGTTCACGACGCAGCCCATGACGGCGACGCGCAGCGGGACCTCCATGCCGGTGAGGCCCGCGGTGACTTCCTCGGCCAGCTTGTAGACGTCGACCTGGGCGCGGCCGCAGGACGGGCAGGAGACGATCTCCAGGCCGCGCTGCTTGAGGTTCAGCGACTCCAGGATCTGCAGGCCGACCTTGACCTCCTCCACCGGCGGGGCCGACAGGGAGACGCGGATGGTGTCGCCGATGCCCTCGGAGAGCAGGGCGCCGAAGGCGACGGCCGACTTGATGGTGCCCTGGAAGGCGGGACCGGCCTCGGTCACGCCGAGGTGCAGCGGGTAGTCGCAGGCGGCGGACAGCTGCCGGTAGGCGTTGACCATGACGACCGGGTCGTTGTGCTTGACCGAGATCTTGATGTCCCGGAAGTCGTGCTCCTCGAAGAGGGAGGCCTCCCAGAGCGCGGACTCGACCAGCGCCTCGGGCGTCGCCTTGCCGTACTTCTGGAGCAGCCGCTTGTCGAGCGAGCCCGCGTTGACGCCGATCCGGATCGGGGTGCCGGTGTCCTTCGCGGCCCGCGCGATCTCCTTGACCTGGTCGTCGAACTGCTTGATGTTGCCGGGGTTGACGCGGACGGCCGCGCAGCCGGCGTCGATAGCGGCGAAGACGTACTTCGGCTGGAAGTGGATGTCCGCGATGACCGGGATCTGGGACTTCTTGGCGATCGTGGCGAGCGCGTCGGCGTCGTCCTGGGTGGGACAGGCGACGCGCACGATCTGGCAGCCGGAGGCGGTCAGCTCGGCGATCTGCTGAAGCGTGGCGCCGATGTCCGACGTACGCGTGGTCGTCATCGACTGCACCGAGACGGGTGCGTCTCCACCCACGGCCACGGTCCCGACCTGGATCTGCCGGGTCTTCCGGCGCTCGGCCAGCTTGGTCGGAACGGACGGCATGCCGAGAGAAATCGCAGTCATCTGCTGTGCAACCCCAAGTTGTGGATCAAGGTCCCGGGAATCATGGGCTCCGGGCTTCGAGATTACGGTACGGGCGCGCCACCGGGCACATCACGCCCCCGCCCCCAAACCCACTCGATGGAAGGCGGCCGGACACCCAGGGTGCCCGGCCGCCGCCAACGCAGGTTCATCAAGAGATTTTGACCGGGTTGACCACGTCCGCCACGAGTACCAGCAAGGTGAAGCAGACGAAGATTCCGGCCACCACGTAGGCCACCGGCATCAGCTTCGCCACGTCGAACGGACCCGGGTCCGGGCGGCGCAGCACCTTTGCGAGGTTCCGCCGCAGCGACTCCCACAGCGCGCCCGCGATGTGCCCGCCGTCGAGCGGGAGCAGCGGGAGCATGTTGAACAGGAACAGCGAGAGGTTGAACCCGGCGACCAGCAGGAGCATCATCGCGACCTGCTGCGACGCGGGGATGTCCAGGGTGAAGACGTCGCCGCCGATGCGGGCCGCGCCGACCACGCCCATGGGGGAGTCGGCCTTGCGCGGTCCGTCGCCGAAGGCCGCGTTCCACAGGTCGGGCACCTTGCCGGGCAGCGAGACCAGGGACTCGACGCCGTTCTGCATCATGTCGCCCATGCGGTTCACGGACTCGCCGAAGGACTGCTGGACGATGCCGGAGGCGGGCGTGAAGCCGAGGAAGCCGGCGTACACGTACTTGCCCTCGACGTAGCCGCCGTTGCCGTCGGTCTTGCTCACCTGGTTCTTGATCAGGTGGGCCTTCAGCGGGAGCTGCTGCCCCTTGCGCTCGACGGTGATCGTGACGTCCTTGCCGGGGTTGGCCCGGATGGCGGACTGCAGGGCCGACCAGTCGTCGACGGGCTTGCCGTTGAACGCGAGGATCTTGTCGCCGCCCTTGAGGCCCGCGGCCTTGGCGGGCGCCGCCTGGTCGTCCTTGGCGCACTTCGTGCGGTTCTCGCTCTGCTGGATGACGCAGTCCGAGACCTTGCCGACCGTGGTGGTCTGGGTCTGGACACCGAACGTCATCATCACGCCGAGGAAGATCGCGACGGCCAGGACGAGGTTCATGAAGGGGCCGGCGAACATCACGATCACGCGCTTCCACGGCTTGCGCGTGTAGAAGAGGCGCGTCTCGTCGCCGGGCTTCAGTTCCTCGAAGGCCGCCGACCGGGCGTCCTCGATCATGCCCCGGAAGGGGGAGGTCGAGCGGGCCTCGATCCGGCCGTCCGGGCCGGGCGGGAACATGCCGATCATGCGGATGTAGCCGCCGAGCGGAACGGCCTTTATGCCGTACTCGGTGTCACCCTTCCTGCGCGACCAGATGGTCGGGCCGAAGCCGACCATGTACTGCGGCACCCGGATGCCGAAGAGCTTGGCCGTCGACAGATGTCCCAGCTCGTGCCACGCGATCGAGATCAGCAGCCCGAGCACGAAGACGACTATGCCGAGGATCATCATCAGGGTCGTCATGCACGAGCCTCCGCGATTGTCGTCTGTGCCGTCAGTTCACGGGCCCGGGCACGCGCCCAGGTCTCCGCTTCGAGGACGTCCGCGAGGGTCAGGGAAGTTCCCGTACTCGGTGTGCCGTGTTCCTCGACGACCCGGGTGACGGTCTCCATGATCCCGTTGAACGGCAGTGTGCCGTTCAGGAACGCGTCCACGCACTCCTCGTTGGCGGCATTGAACACCGCCGGGGCCGTACCCGCGAGCTGCCCCACGTGCCGGGCGAGCCCCACGGCCGGGAAGGCGTCGTTGTCGAGCGGGAAGAACTCCCAGCTCGACGCCTTCGTCCAGTCGAAGGCGGGAGCCGCGTCCGGGACGCGCTCCGGCCAGCCGATGCCGATGGCGATGGGCCCCCGCATGTCGGGGGGCGTCGCCTGGGCGATCGTCGAGCCGTCCGTGAATTCCACCATCGAGTGGACATACGACTGAGGGTGCACGACCACCTCAATCCGATCGAAGGGAATGTCGTAGAGGAGGTGCGCCTCGATGACTTCGAGTCCCTTGTTGACCAGGGTCGCGGAGTTGACCGTGATGACCGGGCCCATGGCCCAGGTGGGGTGCGCGAGGGCGTCGGCCGGTGCCACGTCCGCCAGCTCGGCCTTCGTACGGCCGCGGAACGGGCCCCCGGAGGCGGTCACGACGAGCTTGCGCACGTCCGCGCGGGTGCCGGAGGCCAGCGCCTGGAACAGGGCGGCGTGCTCGGAGTCGACCGGGATGATCTGGCCCGGCTTGGCCAGCGCCTTGACCAGCGGGCCGCCGACGATGAGCGACTCCTTGTTGGCGAGCGCGAGGGTGCGGCCCGCCTCCAGGGCGGCGAGGGTGGGCGCGAGGCCGATGGAACCGGTGATGCCGTTGAGGACGGTGTGGCAGTCGGAGGCGGCGACCTGGGTGGCCGCCCCGGGTCCGGCGAGGATGTCGGGAAGGGTCTCACCGGGGGCGTAGTGGGTCGCGAGGGCCTCCCTGAGCGCCGGGACGGCGTCCTCGCGCGCGACGGCGACCGTCCGTACCCGCAGTCGGTGGGCCTGCTCCGCGAGCAGGGCGACCCTGCCGCCAGCGGCGGAGAGGGCGGTGACCCGGAACCGGTCGGGGTTGCGCAGCACGAGGTCGATGGCCTGGGTGCCGATCGAGCCGGTGGATCCGAGGATCACGACATCCCGGACTCCGGCCACGGGGTCGAAGACGAGATGCGGATCAGCGAGGGGGGCTGGACTGTCGCTCATCCCCCCATTGTGGCCGCACCGCGTCCGCCGAAGGACAGGGCGTCCCCCATTCCCGCCGCCTCCTGCGCGATTGCCGGTGCGCGGCCGTGTCGAGGGGCCGCCGCCGGGTGCGGACGTCCCGTACGCGCGGCGGTGGGCGGGTGCCGGCCGGCGGGGGTTCCGGCGTGCCAGGCGTCCGTACTGATCCGCAGGTCAGCGCCTGCGGCGGCGTTTGGATCCGGACCTCTGCGGCTTGGGACGGTTCCGCCCGGGCGGCACGTCGGCGGGGCCGTCGGCGGGGCCGGGAACGGGCGGCGCGGGACCGCGCGGCCGTGTGCGGGCGAACGCGCCTTCGACCACACCGTCGGCCGTGTCGAGCGTCGGCGCGGTGAAGAGGAGGCCGTCGCCGCGGTCGCGCCGGTCGAGGGCCTCGGTGGCCGGGGCCGTGGCGTCGAGGTTGAAGACATAGCCGACGGATTCCTCCTTGATCGCGTCGGTCATGGCTCCGTACATGTCGAAGCCCTCGCGCTCGTACTCGATGATCGGCTCGCGGCCGAGCGTCCAGCGCAGGCCGATGCCGTCGCGCAGGTAGTCCATCTCGTAGAGGTGCTCGCGCCATTTGCGGTCGAGGACGGACAGGACGACAAGGCGTTCCAGGTCGCGCAGGGTGTCGGAGCCGAGTTCCGTCTCGCGGTCCTCGTAGCGGGTGCGGATGTCGTCGGTCACCGTCTCGACGACCCGTTCGGTGGTCAGGTCGTTACGGCCGCCGTAGCGGTCCTCCAGGTCCTCGACGGTGATCCCCACGGGGTACAGCTGCCCGAGCACGCCCCACAGCCGCTCCAGGTCCCACTCCTCCGCGAAGCCCTCGCCGGTCTCCTGCTCGGTGTACGCCCGGACGGTGTCCTCCATGAAGTGGACGATCTGTTCGCGCAGGTCCTCGCCGTCGAGGACGCGGCGGCGTTCGGCGTAGATGAGGGTGCGCTGCCGGTTGAGGACCTCGTCGAACTTCAGGACGTCCTTGCGGGACTCGAAGTGCTGCTGCTCCAGCTGTGCCTGGGCGGAGGCGATGGCGCGGGTGACCATCTTGTTCTCGATGGGTACGTCGTCGGGGACGTTCGCCATGGACATCACGCGGTCGACGACGTTGGCCCGGAACAGCCGCATCAGGTCGTCCTCCAGCGAGAGGTAGAAGCGGGAGGCGCCGGGGTCTCCCTGGCGGCCGGAGCGGCCGCGGAGCTGGTTGTCGATGCGCCGTGACTCGTGGCGCTCGGTGCCAAGCACATAGAGGCCGCCGAGTTCCTTGACGTCGTCGTGCTCGGCCGCGACCGCGGAGGTGATCCGGTCGAGCACCCTCCGCTGTTCCTCCGGGTCCGCGTCCTCGCCCGCCTCGGCGAGCGCCATGGCCTCGGGGTTGCCGCCGAGCATGATGTCGGTGCCGCGACCGGCCATGTTGGTGGCGACGGTGACCGCGCCCCGGCGTCCGGCCTGGGCGACGATCTGGGCCTCACGCTGGTGGTTCTTGGCGTTGAGTACCTCGTGCCGGATGCCCTGCCCGCGCAGCAGGGCGGAGAGCAGCTCGGACTTCTCGACGGAGGTGGTGCCGACCAGGACCGGCTGGCCGAGGTCGTGCTTCTCGGCGATGTCGGCGAGGATCGCGGCGTACTTCGCCTCCTCGGTGCGGTAGATCTGGTCGGGGTCGTCGCGCCGGACCATGGGCCTGTTGGTGGGGATCGGGACCACGTGCAGTTGGTAGATCTGGTGGAACTCGGCCGCCTCGGTCATGGCGGTGCCGGTCATGCCGGCGAGCTTGCCGTAGAGGCGGAAGAAGTTCTGGAGGGTGATCGTGGCGAGCGTCTGGTTCTCGTCCTTGATCGTGACGCCTTCCTTGGCCTCGATGGCCTGGTGGAGTCCCTCGTTGTAGCGACGGCCCGCGAGGATGCGGCCGGTGTGCTCGTCGACGATCAGCACCTCGCCGTCCACGACCACGTAGTCCTTGTCCCTCTTGAAGTGCTCCTTCGCCTTGAGGGCGTTGTTGAGGTGACCGATCAGCGGGGTGTGGTCGGACTCGTAGAGGCTGTCGATGCCGAGCTGGTCCTGGAGGTACTCGACGCCGGTGTCCAGGATCGACACCGTGCGGGTCTTCGGGTCGTACTCGTAGTCGTGCCGCATCCGCAGTTCGGCGAGGCGGTCCTTGTCGGCCTGCGTGGTGAACTGCTCCTCCTGCACGCGTACGCCCCTCATGTGCTGGGCGAACGCGGCGAAGGCCTCGTACCAGTGCGTGGGCTGGTCGGCCGGGCCGGAGATGATCAACGGGGTGCGCGCCTCGTCGATGAGGATCGAGTCGGCCTCGTCGACGATCGCGAAGTGGTGGCCGCGCTGGACGAGTTCGTCCAGTGACCAGGCCATGTTGTCGCGCAGATAGTCGAAGCCGAACTCGGTGTTGGTGCCGTAGGTGATGTCGCAGGCGTACTGGGCACGGCGTTCGGCGGGAGTCGACTCCGTCCTGACGACGCCGACGGTCAGGCCGAGGAAGCGGTACGCGCGCCCCATCCACTCGGCGTCCCGCCGGGCCAGGTAGTCGTTGACCGTGACGAGGTGGACTCCCTTGCCGGAGAGGGCGTTGAGATACACCGGCAGGGTGCCGACGAGGGTCTTCCCCTCGCCGGTCTGCATCTCGGCGATGTTGCCGAGATGCAGCGCCGCTCCGCCCATGACCTGTACGTCGAAGTGGCGCATGCCGAGGACGCGGCGGGCTGTCTCACGCATCGCCGCGAAGGCCTCCGGCAGCAGGTCGTCGAGGCTCTCACCGGCGGCGTGCCGTTCCTTGAACTCCGGTGTGAGTGCCTGGAGTTCCTCGTCGGTCAGCGCCCTGAATTCTTCCTCCAGGGAGCCGACCTGCGCGGCGAGCCGTTCGAGGCGGTGCAGCATCCGGCCCTCGCCCGCCCGCATGATCCTGCCGGTGATGGCGTCGAGCCCTTTTCCTGGCATGGGAATTCCCTCGCAGTCCGGCGCGGTCGATGCCGGGGAAAACCGCGAGGCGTCTCGGTGGAGTTCCCCGTTCGCCGTTGCGTTCATTGTCGGCGCCCTGCCGCGGCGCGGCAAGCAGCGCGGTGGCGGACGGGGTCCGTGGGCGTCACCGGGACGATCGTCAGCGAATGGGCCGGTGGACGTTCTCCCGGGTGCTCGCGCCGGGTGTGGCGTCGGCGATCCAGGGGCCTTCGCCGGACGGGTCGAGGACCCCTTCCTCCAGCCAGGTGTAGGTGCCGGACAGGACGCCCTTGACGACCTTGCGGTCGAGGTCGTCGGTGTTGGTCCACAGGCGTCCGAAGAGCTCGTCGACGCGGATACGGGACTGGCGGCAGAAGGCGTCGGCGAGCTGGTAGGCCTCGCGGCCGTGTTCCCCTGTGCCGCGCAGGTGTTCGGCCCGTACACAGGCCGCGCTCATCGCGAAGAGTTCGGCGCCGATGTCGACGATCCGGCCCAGGAAGCCCTGTTTGGTCTCCATGCGGCCCTGCCAGCGCGACATCGCGTAGAAGGTGGACCGGGCGAGTTTGCGGGCGCCGCGCTCGACGTAGCGCAGATGCGTCGAGAGGTCCACGTCGTGGTCGAACTCGCTGTACGAGCGTGGGAGTTGCCCGGCTCCCGTGACGAGCTTCGGCAGCCACTTGGCGTAGAAGACACCGGCGTTCGCGCCGGCCTTCGCCTTCTCCGAGAGGGACTTGTCGGGGTCGATGAGGTCCCCGGCCACGGAGAGATGGGCGTCGACCGCCTCCCGGGCGATCAGCAGATGCATGATCTCCGTGGAGCCCTCGAAGATGCGGTTGATGCGCAGGTCGCGCAGGACCTGTTCGGCGGGGACGGCTCGCTCGCCGCGGGCCGCCAGCGACGCGGCCGTCTCGAAGCCTCGGCCGCCGCGGATCTGGACCAGTTCGTCGGCCATCAGACAGGCCATCTCGGAGCCGTAGAGCTTGGCGAGGGCGGCCTCGATGCGGATGTCGTTGCGGTTCTCGTCGGCCATCTGCGACGACAGGTCGAGCACGGCTTCGAGGGCGAAGGTGGTGGCCGCGATGAAGGAGATCTTGGAGCCGACGGCCTCGTGGAAGGCGACGGGCTTGCCCCACTGCTCGCGCACCGCCGACCACTCGCGGGCGATCTTCAGGCACCACTTGCCGGCGCCCACGCACATGGCGGGCAGCGAGAGGCGGCCGGTGTTGAGGGTGGTGAGGGCGATCTTGAGGCCCGCCCCCTCCGGTCCGATGCGGTTCGCGGCCGGCACCCGCACCCGGTGGAGGCGGGTGACGCCGTTCTCCAGGCCGCGCAGGCCCATGAACGCGTTGCGGTTCTCGACCGTGACGCCCTCCGAGGCGGCTTCCACCACGAAGGCCGTGATGCCGCCCTTGTGGCCCTCGGACTTCGGGACGCGCGCCATGACGACGAGGAGATCCGCGACGACGCCGTTGGTCGTCCACAGTTTCACCCCGTCGAGGATGTAGTCGTCGCCCTCCGGCACGGCGGTCGTGGCGAGCCGGGCGGGGTCGGAGCCGACGTCCGGTTCGGTGAGCAGGAAGGCGGAGATGTCGGTGCGGGCGCAGCGCGGCAGGAAGGTGTCGCGCTGTTCCTGGGTGCCGAAGAGTTTCAGCGGCTGCGGTACGCCGATCGACTGATGGGCGGAGAGCAGGGCGCCGAGCGCCGGGTTCATGGAGCCGACCAGGGCGAGGGCCTTGTTGTAGTACACCTGGGTGAGGCCGAGCCCGCCGTACTTGGTGTCGATCTTCATGCCGAGGGCGCCGATTTCCTTGAGCCCGGTGATGGTCTCGTCCGGGATCCGCGCCTCTCGCTCGATCCGGGCGGAGTCGATCTTCGTCTCGCAGAAGTCGCGCAGTTTGGCCAGGAACTCCTCGCCGCGCTGGGTGTCCTCGTCGGCCGGGAGCGGGTGCGGGTGGATGAGGTCGAGCCGGAAGCGGCCGAGGAAGAGTTCCTTGGCGAAGCTGGGTTTCTGCCAGCCTTGTTCGCGCGCGGCCTCGGCGACCTGTCGGGCCTCACGTTCGGTGACTGTGGGCTGGTGGGGTGTTGCGGACATGAGGCTCACCTCGCCGCGAATAGGGATCTTGGGGCTGTTCGTTACCGAACGGTTCTACTCGATCGTATTTACCTGATTCCGGTTGACCCCACCAGTCCTCGCGCAGCGTTCGGCCCAATGGCCGCCGCCCGGAACCCCGGCCGGCACCGCCGCCCACCCGGGCCCGCACCCGCGCTCCCACCCACCGGGACGGCCATGGTCGGCGGTGTTGCGCCGGAGGCCCCTTCCGGGGGACGGTCCGGGTACGCCGGCCAGGGGCCGCGGCACGATCGCGAGAACGCTGAACCGCGTTAAGGAATTTCGTTGTCGAAGCGCTTCGACAACCTATGGACACCATTCCTCCACCGGGCTAATGTCGAGCCACCCTCACTCGCCCCTATCCGTACCGCGCGCACTGTCGAAGCGCTTCACAAAGCTTGGAGAGCTGGATGGTCACCCTCGCCGAGGTCGCCCAGCACGCCGGAGTCTCTGCGAGCACGGTGAGCTATGTCCTCAGCGGCAAGCGGTCCATCTCCGCGAACACCCGGCAGCGGGTCGAGCGGAGCATCCAGGAGCTCGGCTACCACCCGAACGCGGGCGCCCGCGCCCTGGCGAGCAGCCGGTCCAACATCATCGCGCTGATGGTTCCGCTCCGCACCGACATGTACGTACCCGTGATGATGGAGATCGCCATCGCGGTGGCCACGAACGCCCGGACCCACGGCTACGACGTCCTGCTGCTCACCGGCGAGGAGGGGCCGGACGCGGTGCGCCGGGTCACCGGCAGCGGGCTCGCCGACGCCATGATCCTGATGGACGTCGAACTCGACGACGAGCGGATGCCGTTGCTTCGCGAGACGGACCAGCCGTCCGTGCTCATCGGCCTGCCCGCCGACACCACCGGCCTGACCTGCGTCGACCTCGACTTCGGGGCGACGGGCGCGCTGTGCGCCGAGCATCTGGCGCTGCTCGGCCACCGTGACATCGCTGTCATCGGCGAGGCGCCCGCCGTCTACGAGCGGCACACCGGCTTCGCCGAACGCACGCTCGACGGACTCCGTTCCCGTTCGAGGGAGTTGGGGCTGCGCGTACTGCACCGGCCCTGCGAGGGCGGCTATGACGCGATGGCCCTCACCCTCGCCCGCATCCTCGACGAACGGCCGGGCACCACGGGCTTCGTCGTACAGAACGAGTCCGCCGTCGAACCGCTGCTCGCGCTGCTGCGCCGGGAGGGCCGTGCCGTGCCCGAGGACGTGTCGGTGATCGCGATCTGCCCGGACCAGGTCGCCACCCAGGCCTCGGTGCGGCTGACCTCGGTCGCCATCCCCGCGCAGGACATGGGCCGGCACGCCGTCGAGCACCTGATCGCCAAGCTCGAAGGGCGCGGCAAGGACGAAGTCGTACTGATCGCACCGGAGTTGACGGTACGGGCGAGCACGGGGCCGGCGCCGGCCGCTCCCTGACCCGGCTCCTCGACGGGCGCCCGCCTTCCGGGCCGCCTTCTCGGACCCCGTGACCCCGCCGGGGCACGCCGCTGTCCGCACGCTCTCTCAGCACCGCCCCGACCCCACCACCGTGTCCGCACCCCCGCACGCTTCTCCACCCGTACTCGCCGCCCGCACCCCGCCACACCCCAGCCACACCCCAGCAGGCACTCCCTGTCTGCACTCCCCGTCTGCACTCCTTCGTGTCTGCACTCCTTCGTGTCTGCACTCCTTCGTGTCTGCGCACCTTCATGTCCGCACTCCTTCAGGAGCACCCACGTGAATCAGTCCGCCGAAACCCAGCCCCAGGTCAGCCTCGCGCAGTCCTCCCCGACCGTCGGAACGTTCCGTGAGCGTGACGACGCGCTGGAGTGGAGCGGCCGCACGGAGACCGTCCGGATCGAGCCATGGGGCCCGGACGCGGTCCGGGTCCGGGCGCGTCTCGGCGGTCCCGTGCTCGACGGCCTGCCCGGCGCCCTGCTCGACGAGCCGGAGGCCGCCGCGAGCACGCTCGAACTCCGCGACGGCGCGGGCATGTTGACGGTCGGCGCGCTGACCGTCGAGGTGAGCGCCGAAGGGCTGGTCCGCTTCACCCGCACCGAAGACGGCGGTGAACTCCTCGCCGAGGAACGCGCCCACTTCTGGTGGCCCGGCTCGCGGCTGTACACCCCCACAGGCAACGGCCACCACCGGCTGGAACAGCGATTCGCCGCGTACGACGGCGAGAAGCTGTACGGCCTGGGGCAGCACCAGCACGGACTGTTCGACCAGAAGGGCGCGGTCCTGGACCTGATCCAGCGCAACGCCGAGGTCACCATTCCGGTCCTCACCTCCAGCCGCGGCTACACCCTCCTGTGGAACAGCCCGGCCATCGGCCGGGTGGAGCTCGCGGGCAACGGCACGCGCTGGGTCGCCGACTCGGCCCGCCAGATCGACTACTGGATCACCGCGGGCACTCCGGCCGACGCCCAGCGCCGCTACAGCGCCGCGACCGGCCGTACGCCGATGCTGCCGGAGTGGGCGGCCGGCTTCTGGCAGTGCAAGCTGCGCTACCGAACGCAGGACGAACTCCTGGACGTGGCAAGGGAGTACGAGCGCCGAGGCCTGCCGCTTTCGGTCATCGTCTGCGACTTCTTCCACTGGACCCACCTCGGCGACTGGAAGTTCGACCCGGCCGAGTGGCCCGACCCGGCCGCCATGCAGGCCGAACTCGCCTCTCTCGGCGTCAAACTGGTCGTGTCCGTCTGGCCGTCCGTCTCGCCGCTCTCCGAGAACCACCGGCTCATGGAGCAGCGGGGCTACTTCATCGGCACCGAGTACGGACCGATGGCGCACGCCGACTGGCCGGACAAGCAGGTCGCCTCCACGGTGCAGGTGGCGTTCTACGACGCCACGAACCCCGAGGCGCGCGACTTCCTGTGGTCGCGGGTGAAGGACAACTACCTCGACCCGTACGGCATCTCCGCGTTCTGGCTGGACGCCTGCGAACCGGAGCTGAAGCCGGGCTTCTCCGAGAACCTCCGCTACCACGCGGGCCCGGGACTCGAAGTGGGCAACCTCTACCCGCGCGAGAACGCCCGCACGTTCTACGAGGGCCTGCGCGCGGCCGGGGAGACCGAGATCGTCTCCCTCAACCGCTCGGCCTGGGCGGGCAGTCAGCGCTACGGGGCCGCGCTGTGGTCGGGCGACATCGGAACCGACTTCGCGACCCTGCGCCGCCAGATCGCCGCGGGCCTCAACACCGCTCTGTCCGGCATCCCCTGGTGGAACACCGACATCGGCGGCTTCCACGGCGGAGACCCGGACGACCCCGCGTACCGCGAGGTCATGGTCCGCTGGTTCCAGTTCGGCGCGCTGTCCCCGCTGATGCGGCTGCACGGCTTCCGCGACCCGGGCCTGCCGCTCGGCCCCGCCATGACCGGTGGCCCGAACGAGGTCTGGTCGTACGGCGAGGAGGCCGGCGCCGTCATGGAGAAGTACCTGAGGCTGCGCGAGCGGCTGAAGCCGTATCTCCTGGACGTCATGCGGGAGGCCCACGAGGAGGGGCTGCCGGTGATGCGTCCGCTGCTCCTGGAGTTCCCGGCCGACCAGGCGGCCTGGTCGGTGGACGACGCCTATCTCCTCGGCCCGGACCTGCTGGTCGCGCCGGTCCTCACCGCGGGCGCGACGGCCCGTACGGCGTACCTCCCGGCGGGCGCGCGCTGGACGGACGCGTGGACCGGGAAGGCGTACGAAGGGGGCGCGGCCGTCACGGTCGACGCGCCGCTGGACCGGATCCCGCTGTTCCTGCGGGACGGCGCGCGGCTGCCCGTGGCCGGGTAGGGCCTGTCCGGGACGGGTGCGGCCGGTCCCCGCGAGGGACCGGCCGCACCGTCAGACCCCGGTCAGCTGCTGCTGACCGTCAGGTTGTTGGTGGTGAAGTCGAGACCGCCCGCGGACGAGGTGATCTCGAAGCCGAACTGCACGTCTCCGATGGTCGCGCCGCTCGACATCCAGGCCTTGGTGTTCGCGATCCACTTCAGGATCGGCAGGATGTTGACGGTGCCGGAGGTGGAGTCCGAGGTGCGCAGGAACGAGAAGACGTCGTTCGCGCCGTTGTTGCCCTTGTAGACGGTCCAGGTGTTGCCGTTCAGCGTGAGCGTGCCCTGCGAGGTGCCGAGCGCGCCGACGGCGCCGTTGTAGTTGACCCAGAGCATGATCTCGTGGGCGTAGCCGGTGTCCCAGATGTCGTACGAGGTGTCGTACGCGCCGGAGGACGGGACGGTGACGTTGTAGGTGCTGGTGAGGGTGGACAGCGCCGAGATCGTCTTGCCCACGTACTTCTTGGAGTTGGGGTAGGACTTGATGCCGCCGGTGTTGGGGTGGTCGGCCCAGACTCCCCAGTTGGTGCCGGAGTTGGCCCAGATGCACTGGCTGCCCGCGCCGGAGCCCCAGATGTCGTTGTAGAGCGTGTACCCGTTGAGGGTGGTGCTGCCCCACTGGTCGCAGGAGGACCAGACGGCGGCCTGGGCGGGGGCCGAGGCGAGGCCGATCGTCGCGCCGAGCGCGAGCGCGGGGGCGACGAGGGCCTTGGTGATCCTGTTCAGCGTGCGAAGTGCCATGGGGTCCCTTCCATGGGTGGGGGAGAGTGCGGGTGTCTACCGCGGCCCCAGGGTGAGGACGCGGTCTTCTCCGGCGCTCAGTGAGAGCGGTCGCGCGCCGGTGGAAGTCTGGAGTTCGACGCGGCAGGTGCGGCCCGGCCGCAGCACGGCGGTGGCGCCGTCGGGGGTCCAGGTGAGGTCGGCCGTCGCGCCGAACCTCGTTCGGATGCCGCGGAGTTCGCCGCTCGGGAGGCCTGCGGGAAGGGCGGGGAGCAGGACGAGCCGCTCCGGTGTGGACTGGATCAGCGTCTCGACGAGCACCGCGGGCAGGGTGTGGGCGGCGTCGGCGTTGTAGACGTGCCGGTTCGGGTAGTGGCCGCTCATCAGGGAGACGTGGAAGAAGTCCCCGGCCAGGACGTTGTCGAGGGCGGCGGCCACGCGTGTCGCGTCCCGCAGCCGGGCGGCCACCAGGGCGTGGTGGAGGTGGCCGTGCGCCGAGTCGTTCTCGGCTCCGCGCAGTTCGAGGGCGCGATGCGCCGCAGCGGCGAGCTCGGGGGTGTCGTAGGGGTTGATCTCGTCGAGCGGCCAGACACCGTAGAGGTGGCTGAGGTGCCGGTGGTCGTAGGTGTCGTCGAGTCCTGGGCGGGCCCACTCGGCCAGTGCGCCCTCGGCGTTGACCCGGTGCGGCGGCAGCCGGTCCGCGAGCGCGAGCCAGCGCTCGGCGTCGGGCCCCGGGTGGTAATCGGCGGCCGTGCGCAGGGCGTGCCGGGCCGCCGAGAGGTCCATGGCGGCGTTGACGGTGACCCAGCTCGCGTTCGCGGGCCGGTTCTCCGGGGAGTAGGACGGCACGATCACCAGGTGGCCGTCGTCGTCGGTCCGGGTGAGGAAGTCCTCGTAGAAGAGGGCGACTTCGGCGAGTACGGCGGCGAGGCGGGGGTCGCGTTCGCCGCGGATCTGGTCGTGGTCCACGAGAGGCTTGAGGAGCCAGTCGGCGCCGGCGGTCCACACATGCAGCGGGTAGGCGTGGCTGAGGTGGTAGATGTGGCCGGACTCGCCGTCGGTGTGCGCGGGGGCCACGATGCCGCGTGCGCCGAAGACCGCTCGCGCGTTGTCCCGCCAGTGCGGCAACTGGCCGTGGATCAGGGCCGCGTGCGCCTCGGTGACCTCGGGGAGCGCGGTGGCGGCGGCCGACGCGGTCTGCAGATTGAGGTTGGCGTCCGTGGTGAACGCCCCGGACCAGGCGGTGTCCCAGTCGCCGGTCCAGAGCCCGGTCAGCCGGGGCGGCAGGGTCCCGGCCGCGGAGAGCAGGTGGTGACGGCCGGCGGCGAAGAGCCGCTCCAGAAGGGCGGGGCTCTTCGGGCGCCGGATCAGCTCCGATCCGGGCAGGGCTCGTTCGGCGGGATCGGCGTGCAGGTCGAGGGTGACGCGGAGGTAGGCGGTGCGGTGCAGGGTGGTGTGGCGGGCGAGCAGACGGGCGTAGGCGTGCTCGATGTCCTCGTGGCCGCGGCCGGCCCCGGGCAGGAGCTCCCGCAGCGCGCGGACCTCGGCGAGGGCGTCCAGTTCGCCCGGGTGTCTGCGTACCCGGGTGAGCAGCAGCATCGAGCGGGCGCCCTCGACCCGTACGCCGGGAAGGGCGGGACGGGTCCGGCCGTCGGTCACGAGGAGCGTGACCCCGGTGTACGCCAGGTCGCTGCCCGGGTAGCGGGCGCGCAGCGTGAGGAGGGCGCCCTCGGGGGTGCGGACGGCTCCGTGTCCCACCGCCAGGCCGACGGGCACTCCCGGCAGCCGGTGGTCGAGTGTCACCTCGGCCGCGAGGTCGGGGGCGGTCACGTACTGCGCGATCACGTCGTCGGCGCGCGAGACGAAGACCTCGCTGCGCCGGTCGGCGCACACGGCGCGGACGGCCCCGGTGATGAAGTCGGCCTCGCGCCGGTAGGCACGCCAGTCCTCGGCGGGGCGGCGCGCACCATCCGGATGCGCGAGGTCACCAGGGCGGCGCAGCCGCACCTGGAACGCCGGGTGGAAGGGCTGCACCCACAGCAGCGGCCGGCCGTCGGTGAAGTCCTCCCCCGCGTTCACGTCTCCGGCGAGCAACCGGTCCTGTACGTCGGCGAGGCGGGCGGCGAGCTCGGGCGGGCGGGCGTCCGCGCTGCCGTTCGGACGGACCAGACGGTGATGATTGACGATCACCCGGTCGTCGTTCGGATCACCGAACACCATGGCACCGTGTGTGCCGTTCCCGCTCAGGAAGGTGTCCTCCCAGCGGGCCGCGGGCCGGGGCTCCCACGTGCCGTGGACGGGGGCGGCGCCACGGCCGCCGTCCGTCCGGGTGCCGGCTGCGCCTTCGCCTCGGGCGGCTGCGCTGCCGGTGCCGTCGGAACCGGTGCGGGTGGAGTGGGCGTCGGCGTGAGCCTTGTCCGTCATGGGGCGAGCACCACCGCTCCGTAGCGCTCCAGTCGTACGGAGTCGAGCGCGGGTGGGCCGCCGAGCAGGTCGCGATGGCCACCGGGGACCTCGACGGTCACCGGGTCCCGCCCGTGGTTGAGCAGGAAGAGGAGTTCGCCGCGGCGGACGGCCTCCACCCCGTCGGGCAGCCCGTCGAGCTCCGGACGGACGCCGGCGCCGTCCGCCGCCTTCGCCAGCAGTTCGCGCAGGGCGGCCGGTTCGGGGAGGGTGGAGAGGTAGCGGGCGGTGCCCTTGCGGAGCACGGCGGGCAGTCCGTCCAACTCGCCGCCCCGGTAGCGGGTCTCGACGACCGCCGTGCCGTCGGGTTCGATCTCCTCGGACCAGAGCGTGCCCCGGAAGCCGTCGCAGGCGGCGGTCTCCTCCGCGTCCAGCGGCCACCACTCGTGCAGCGTGCGGATGCCGAACAGCTCGCGCAGCCGCTCGTCCATGCCGCCCGGCCGCACCCGGTCGTCCTCGTCGGCGACGCCCGTGAGGAAGCCGCAGACGAGCGTCCCGCCCGATCGCGCATAGGCAACAAGGTTGTCGATCGCCGTGTCCGTGAGGAGGTACAGCTGGGGCACGACGACCATCCGGTACGCGCGGAGGTCGTGCTCGGGATGCGCGAACGCGGTGGTGAGGTGGGCCTCCCACAGGGCGCGGTGCCAGGCCCGTACGACTTCCGCGTAGTCGTTCTCCGAGGACAGCCGGCCGTCGTGCGCCCCCGCCCACCAGGAGTTCCAGTCGTGCAGGACCGCGATGTCCGACGTGACGTGACTGTCTGTCACATGCTCGCCGAGAAGGGCGAGTTCGGCGCCGATCCGCTTGATCTCCCGGAAGGTGCGGCCCCGTTCCCCCGCGTGGCCGATCATCCCCGAGTGGAACTTCTCGGCGCCCTGCCGGGACTGCCGCCACTGGAAGTAGCAGACGGCGTCGGCGCCGCGCGCCACCGCCTGGAGCGACCACAGCCGGTTCAGTCCGCGCGGCTTGGGATGGTTCACACCGCGCCAGTTGACGGCTCCGGCCGCCTGCTCCATGAGCATCCAGGGACCGCCCCCGGCCTGCGAGCGCGTCATGTCCTGGATGAGCGCGCCGTTCTGGGCGCCGAGGGGGTCGCGCGGGTCCGGATAGATGTCGACGGAGACGACGTCCTCCTCCGCGGCCCACCGCCAGGCGTCCTGTCCGGCCCACATCGGCATGAAGTTGCTGGTCACCGGAGTGTGCGGGCTGTGGCGGCGCACGATGTCCCGCTCGGCGACGTAACACTCCAGGAGCATGTCGGAGGTGAACCGCTTGAAGTCCAGGACGTGCGTCGGGTTCCTCATGTAGTGGGCGTGACGTGGCGGGATCACCTCGTGCCAGCCGTCGTAGCCCTGGCCCCAGAAGGCCGTTCCCCAGGCCGTGTTGAGGGCCTCGACGGTTCCGTACCGGTCCTGGAGCCAGCGCCGGAAGGCGGCGGCGGCCTCGTCGCCGTAGTCGAAGGTGCAGTACTCGTTGTTGATGTGCCACATCGTGAGAGCGGGGTGGCTCCCGTAGCGGGTGGCCAGGTCCTCGGTGATGGCGGCGGCGCAACGGCGGTATACGGCGCTGGAGTGCGAGAAGTGCTGCCGCGATCCCCACCATTCGGTGCGGCCGTCCTCGTCCCGGGGCAGCGTCTCGGGGTGCAGCCGGCCCATCCAGGGGGGCGGCGAGGAGGTGGGGGTGGCGAGCACGACGCCGATGCCGTGCTCGTGCATCAGGTCCATCAGCCGGTCCAGCCAGCCGAACTCCCGTGATCCCGGGCGTGGTTCCAGTCTGGCCCAGGAGAAGACCCCGAGGGTGACGGAGTTGACGCCGGCCTCCTTCATGAGCCGGACGTCCTCGTGCCAGGTCTCCTCGGGCCACTGCTCGGGGTTGTAGTCCCCGCCGAACAGAACGCGGCCCCGGGTGGCGTCGCTCAGACTCGGCCGCCCGGGCTCCGGGCCGGTTCCTCGGGGCGTGCGCATGACCTACCTCGATCGGGGTGAGGAGTGTGGATCGCCGCGGCCGACCGCTGGTCAGGAGCAGGTCGGCCGCGGCGGGCTTGGGGCGGCGGAGCAGGGCCCGTACGGAGGAACACGAAGGTACGGAGAGGTGCGGAGGGCGCGGAGGGCCGGCCGGGGTCAGCCCTTCACGGCGCCGGTGAGCATGCCCTTCTTGAAGTGCCGCTGGACGAAGGGCGAGAGGACCGCCACCGGCAGCAGCGCCATCACCATGACGGCCATCTGGACGGCCAGCGGCGACAGTTGGCCGGTGTTGATCTGCGTGGCGAGTCCGACCGGGCGTTCCTGCCTCTGCACCAGCTGGATCATGACGTTCTGCAGCGGCATCATGTCCTGGTCGGTCAGGTAGATGGAGGCGTTGAACCAGGCGCTCCAGTAACCGACGGCGTAGAACAGCGAGATCACCGCGAGGACCGCGCGGGACAGCGGCATCACGATCTGCCACAGGATGCGCCAGTCGCCGGCGCCGTCGATGCGGGCACTGTCGATCAGTTCGGGCGAGATGCCCATGAAGAACGCGCGCAGCACCAGGATGTTGAAGACGCTGACCGCGCTGGGCAGGATCAGCGCGAGATAGGTGTCGGTGAGGCCGAGCGCCTGCACGAGCAGATAGGTGGGAATGAGTCCGGCGCCGAAGAACATCGTGGCGAGCAGCAGCAGCAACAGCCAGCGGTGGCCGAGCGATCCGACGCGCGAGAGTCCGTAGGCGCACAGGACCGAGACCGCCATGCTGAACAGGGTGCCGGCCAGGGTCACTCCCACGCTGACGAGCGCGGCGCGCTGCACCTGGCCGCCGGTGAGCAGTTCCTTGTAGGCGACGAGGGTGACGCTCTTGGGGATGACCACGAGACCGCCCGCCGCGTCGATGGTCTTCTTCGACTGGAGGCTGGTGACGACGACGATCCAGAGCGGGAAGAGGATCGCGAGGGCGGCCAGGGTGAGGGTGAGCCCCTTGCCCGCGAGGCCGGCCTTCGACGGCTCCTCCTCCCAGGGCGGCCGGGGCGGCGCCGCCCAGCGGCCGGGCCCCTCGCGCGGTTCGTACGTCACGGCGGTCATTTCTCGTACACCCCCTGCTCGCCCATGAGATGGGCGACCTTGTTGGCGGTCAGGACGAGCCCCAGGCCGACGACACCCTTGACCAGTCCGGCGGCGGCCGCGTAGCCGAAGTCCTGATTGCGGATGCCGTTCCACCACACGTAGGTGTCGAGGACCTCGGAGGCGCCGGGGCCCACCGAGTCGCGCTGGAGGAGGAGTTGCTCGAAGCCGACGGTGAGCGCGTCTCCGACGCGGAGCACCAGGAGCAGGGCGATCACCGGGCGCAGGGCGGGCAGGGTGATGTGCCACATCCGGCGCCGGCGTCCGGCCCCGTCCATGGCGGCGGCCTCGTACAGGTCGGGCGAGACGGACGACAGGGCCGCGAGGAAGACGATGATGCCCCAGCCCGCGTCCTTCCAGACGCCCTCGGCCGTCACCAGGAACTTGAAGATCCCCGGGTCGGTCATCAGGTCGATGCCCTGGTGACCGTGTTGGCGCAGGGTCTGCGCGATGATGCCCGCCCCGCCGAAGATCTGCTGGAAGACGGTGACGACGAGGACCCAGGAGAAGAAGTGCGGGAGGTACATGACCGCCTGGGCGACCGCCCGGACCCGGGGCCTGACCACGCTGTTGATGAGCAGCGCGAGGCCGACCGGGATCGGGAAGTACAGCACGAGCTGGAGGAAGAACAGCACGAAGGTGTTCTGCAACGCGTGCCAGAAGCCCGAGTCCGCGAAGATCCGCCGGAAGTTCTCCAGGCCGGTCCAGGGGCTCTGGAACATCGCGACGAAGCCGTTGTCGCTCAGGTAGGGGTCGTAGTCCTGGAAGGCGACGATGTTGCCGAGGACGGGTACGTAGTTGAAGAGGAGGACCAGCGCGATCGCCGGGAGGGTCATCAGGATCAGGGTGCGGTCGCGTCCGAACCGCAGCCGGAAGCCCAGCTTTCCGGCGCCCTGTCCGGCGCTCCTCCGTGCCCGCCGGCCGGCGGCGCCGGACGGCGGACTCCCGTCCGGGCTCCGCTTGCCCGCCTTGGCCCCGGCCCTGCTCCGAGGCACCGTGCTGTGCGACACGGCCTTCTCCTCGCCTCAGCCCTGGCTCACTTGGCCGCGGAGCCGTTGTCGTCGAGCAGCTTCTTGTACCAGGCGCGCAGGTCGTCGCCGCCCTTCTGCTTCCAGTCCGCGACGGCCTGCTGCATGTCACTGATCTTCTTGCGGCCGCGGACGATGTCGTCCTCCAGTTGCTCGAAGTCGTTGGCGAGGTTGGTCCACCGGCTGGGCTCGGTGATGGTCAGGCCGTAGAAGGAGGACTTCTTGGTGAAGGCGCCCATGCGCTGCTGCCACTCGACCTGGAGCTTGGCGATCTCCGGCAGATCGGGGTGGGCGAGGTAGGCGGCCGGGTCGCCGGTGTAGTCGTAGGCGCCGTTGACCTCGTTGGTGCCCTTGGTGGTCTTGGTGGGCAGGCCGTTCTCGACCGTGTAGTCGGTGCCCTCGACGCCGTACACCGTCAGCATGTACTCCTTGGTGCCGTACGGGGCCGCGCAGTAGTCGGCGAGCGCCAGGAAGTCCTTGATCTGCTGCTTGGACGCCTTCTTGCTGACGAAGGTGAAGATGCCCGCGGGCTGGGTCGCCCAGAGCGTGGGGTTGCCGCCGTCGGGGCCGAAGATGTCGAACGCGCCCATCTCGAAGTCCGTCTTCTGGGTGCGCTGTTCGGCCGTCTTGCCGTACCAGTAGGACAGGTCGCCGTTGAAGACGAGGGACTGGCCGGCGCCGAAGCGGTTGGACGCGTCGCCCTTGACGGCCTTGGCGTCGGGGTGGACGACGCCCGCCTCGTACAGCTTGCGCGTCCACTCCAGGGCTTCGAGGTACTCGGCGGTCTCGATCCGGTTGACCAGCTTGCCGTCCCGCAGGTCCCACCACAGCGCCTTGTCGCTGCCGTTGAGGACGCCGTAGATGTTGAAGGCGGTCCACTTGAGGTCGTCGCAGGCCCACACCTTCGCCTTGGCGTCCGTGGCCTCCTTCGCCCAGGACAGGAACTCGTCGGGCGACTTGGGCAGGGTCCAGCCCTTCTTGGCGAAGACGTCCTTGCGGTAGAAGGCCGCGATGTTGGTGACGTACGAGGCGGGCATCGGGATCGCGCGCAGCAGGCCGCCGAAGATGGAGCGCTGCCAGGCGTCGGTCGGTACGGCGGCGAGGTTCGGGTAGTCCTTGACCTTGTCGCCCGACAGGTAGGGGCCGAGGTCGGCGAACTTGGCGTTGATGGCGGTCGGTATCTTGCCGTTCAGGTTCCAGCCCGGGACGACGACCACGTCGGGGATGTCGCTGGAGGCGAGGATGGCGCCCAGTTTCTCGTCGTAGGTGTTGCCGTCCTGGTTCTGCCAGGTCGCCTTGATGCCGATGGCCTCGTTCATGGCCGTGTAGTACGCGTTGTCGTCGGCCGGCGGGGTGCCCCAGAACGGCGACATGATCTTCAGGTCGCTGCCTCCGCCCAGCTTCCCCGGGACGGACGCCTTCAGAGTCTTGAGGTCGATCGCCCGTGTGAAGCCCGCGGCCGATCCGTTCTTCGACGGGATGTCGGGTGTCACGACGCTCGACGCCACGAACGCCGGAAGGATCTTCCGCGCGTCCTTGCCCGAGGTGGTGCCGTCCTTGTTGCCGTCCTGTCCGCCTCCGCAGGCGGCGAGCAGGGGCATTCCGCCGGCCACGGCGGCCGCTGCGACCGCCGTGGAGGCGAGGAAGCTTCTCCGGCTGGGGGCGGAGGTGGCGGAGTTCGGCGTCATTGCGTCAACCCTTCATGGCGCACAGCAGGACACCCGGCGGTGGAGCCGTCGGCTGCGGTGTCTTGAGTGGATCTGCCTGAGCTGAAGCGGTCCTCGGAGGACTGCGCCCTCCAAGGAGGGAAGCCCATCAATCGAAGCGCTTCGATGTTGCTGCGAGGTTAAGTGAACGCCTGAGGGTGCACAAGGGTCGATCCCAAGATTCCTCGGAGGCGTCGCACAACAGCGCGTCACCTTGCCGCAGTTGACCTCTCTGGCGGGAAACGGAGGTGTCGCGCCCGGGTGTCTTGACACCTGCCCTCTGCTCGATCGAGCATCGAAGCGCTTCGAAAGTACTTCCTCGCTCCACGCAAAGGGATCACCACGTGACCGCAGAGACGCCACCCGTGCCGCCGTTCCGTGACGCGAGCCTGCCGTTCGCGAAGCGCATCGACGACCTGCTGGCGCGGCTCACCCTCGACGAACGGATCGCGTTCCTGCACCAGTTCGCGCCCGCCGTCGAGCGGCTCGGAGTGCGCGCCTTCCGCACCGGCCAGGAGGCACTGCACGGGGTCGCCTGGATGGGTCCGGCGACGGTGTTCCCCCAGGCCGTCGGGCTCGGCGCCACCTGGAACGAGGATCTCGCGCACCGGATCGGGGAGGCCGTCTCGTCGGAGGTCCGCGCGATGAGCGTCCGCGACGACCGTGTGGGCCTCAACGTCTGGTCCCCGACGGTGAACCTGCTCCGCCACCCGCTGTGGGGCCGCAACGAGGAGGGCTACTCGGAGGATCCGGCGCTCACCTCCGCCATCGCCACCGCGTACACCCGCGGGCTGCGCGGCGACCACCCGGTCTACTGGCGCACGGCACCGGTCCTCAAGCACTGGCTCGCGCACAACAACGAGACGAGCAGGGACACCTCGTCCTCGTCCGTCCGCCCGCGCGTGCTGCACGAGTACGATCTGCGCGCATTCCGCGACACCGTCCTGGCGGGCGCCGTCGCCGGGGTGATGCCCGCGTACAACCTGGTCAACGGGCGCCCCAACCACGTCTCGCCGTATCTGCGCGAGCACCTGCGGGCCTGGACCGACCAGGAACTGCTGGTCTGCTCGGACGCGGGCGCGCCCTCCAATCTGGTCGACTCCGAGCACTACTTCGGCACCCACGAGGAGGCCACCGCGGCCGCGCTCCTCGCCGGCGTCGACAGCTTCACCGACCACGGCACGGACGGCTCGCGGATCGCCGGACGCGTCCGGGGCGCCCTGCAGCGGGGCCTGCTGACCGAGGCCGACATCGACAGCGCGGTCCGCCGCCAGCTCGCCGTGCGCTTCCGGCTGGGCGAGTTCGACCCGGACCTGGACCCGTACGCCGGAACAGGCGCATTCGACACGCCCGCCCACCGCGCGCTCGCCCGGGAAGCCGCGGAGCAGGCGATCGTCCTGCTCAAGAACGACGGCATGCTGCCGCTTCGCCCCGGCGTCCGGATCGCCGTCGTCGGCCTGCTCGCCGACGAGTGCAAGCTCGACTGGTACAGCGGCACGCTCATCCACCGCGCGACCCCGCTGGAGGGCCTGTACGAGCGGTTCGGCGCCGAGCGGGTGGACTTCGCCGAGGGCGTGGACCGCGTACGTCTGCGGACGTCGTCCGGCGGGTACCTGGCGGTGCCCACCGCCCATGACACGCCGGAGGGGGCGCGCGGCGCAGAGGGCGCCCTCGACCCGGCGCTGCTCGCGGGCCGTACGGATCTGCCCCCGCTGACCGCCGACGCCGCCGGCACCGAACTGGCGCTGGTCGACTGGGGCGAGGGGACCCTCACCCTGCGCGCGCCCGACGGCCGGTATCTCTCCGTCGCCGAGGACGGCTTCGTCCGTGCCTCCGCCGACCAGCCGGGCGGCTGGGTCGTCCAGGAGACCTTCCGGCTGGAACCCTCCGCATCCCATGAGAACGGCCACCTCCTGAAGCACCTGGGGACGGGCAGGTACGTCTGTGTCGCCGCCGACGGCGTGAAGGTTGCCGACGACGACCCCGGGAACGCCGAGATCTTCGGGCTGGAGTTCGGCGAGCGCGGCGAGGACGCGGTGGCCCGCGCCGCCGCCTCGGCCGACGTGGTCCTCGTCGTCGCGGGCAACGACCCGCACATCAACGGCCGCGAGACCGAGGACCGTACGACGCTGCGGCTGCCCGCCCATCAGGAACGGCTGCTGCGGGCCGCCCGCGCGGCGAACCCGGACACGGTGCTGGCCCTGGTCTGCGCCTACCCGTACGCGCTCGACCACGCCGATCTGCCCGCCGTGCTGTGGACCGCGCACGGCGGCCAGGCGGCCGGCACCGCGCTGGCCCGCGTCCTCGCCGGGGACGTCTCCCCCGCGGGCCGCCTCCCGCAGACCTGGTACGCCACGGACGACGACCTGCCCGGTCTGCTCGACTACGACGTGATCGGCGGCCGGCAGACCTACCTCTACTTCGAGGGGACCGCACTGTTCCCCTTCGGGCACGGCCTGTCCTACGCCTCGTTCGCCTACACGGATCTGCGGGTCCGCAGGGAAGCCGCGGCCCTGACCGTCTCCTGCACCGTGACGAACACCGCGACCATGACCGCCGACGAGGTCGTCCAGCTCTACACCCGGGCGGTCGCCCCGTCCGTCCCCCGCCCGCGCCGCGAACTGGCGGCGCACCGGCGGGTCCGGCTCGCTCCGGGCACCTCGACGGCCGTCACCTTCGAACTCCCGCTCACCGCGCTGGAGTTCTGGGACGTGGCGCAGGGCCGTCGACGCCTGGAACCGGGCGCGTACGAGCTGCTGGTCGGTGCCTCCAGCGAGGACATCCGGCTCGGCGCAGCCGTCGAACTCGACGGCGAGCCGGGCGCGTTCCGCCCGGTCCGCGAACACGGCCTGGACGCGGCCGACTTCGACGAGCAGCGCGGCACCGAGATCGTCGACCGCACGCGGAAGGCGGGCGACGCGGTGACCCCGGCGGACGGCGGCACGGGCGAACTCCTGTACCGGCTGTGCGACTTCGAAACGGGCGTCGCCGGTGTCGTGATCGAGGTGGCGGGCGAGGGCACTGTCGAGGTCTCACTGGACGGCAAGCCGGTCACCGAAGTCACGCCGGACGGCAGATCGGCCACCGAAGTCACGCTGAGCGGAACGCGGGGGCCCTACGACTACCGCACCCTCACCGCGGCGTTCACCGCCGCCGGCGTGCACGACGTCCGCCTCGGACTGCACGGGCCCGTCCGGCTCGCGCACGTCGGCTTCTCCGGCTGAGGGTCCGGAGGAGCCGGCACAGGGGTCCGGCACCGGAAGGCATCGGCGCCGGGCCCCTCCTCTGGCGACCTTAGCTGAAAACGATTGTCACTAGACATGTCGTTTTCGGTCACGTCCCGACAGGCGGACGGCCGGAGCCCGTGGGTATCCCTGGGCTCTTCCAGGAACACCCGGCCGTGCACCTGCCGCGAACGTTCGGCAATCCCGCCCGACCGGGATTTTGCCTCTCTCGGGCCATGCGCTAATGTGATCTTCAGCAGATCGGTGGAGGTCACGCCGGTTCGCGATGCGTTGGTGGTCCAAGGAAAGATGTCCCGCTTCCTGCGGGGAGATGCAGGTGCAAGGCCTGCCCGGCGCTCTGTGAAGACCCTGTCCCGCGTTGTCCGGGGCAGGGTCTTTTTTTGTCCGGTCCGGCTCACACGGGCCGATATCGGTGGGACGACGGGTCCGTACGGGCCGGGTGAGCAAGCGTGAGCGCGGCGACCGTGGCACTCTCGCACGGCGCGATCCTGGCCGGACGCGCCATTGATGTAGTGGCGTTCGCCCCGGCCTGCCGGCCGTCCTTGCCGGCGCCGTGCTGTCGCTCACCGGCTGCGGGTCCAGCGAGCCCAGCCCCGGCGACGTGGCACACGACCAGGCCCAAGCCAACTTCGATCTCGACCCGGACGAGCTGGTCGACCTGTCGTGCACGACGGTGCGCGCCCCCTCAAGGACGACGACGATTCGAGGACGACGACAAGTGGCGCGATCCGAGCGTCTACGCACGTCAGAACCCTGGATACGCCGACGGCCGGAGCCCCCGCACAGTGGGCTCCGGCCGTCGGCTTCGGTCAGGTCTTCGTCAGAGGGCGAGACCCGTCAGCACCAGCACTCGCTCGTACGTGTAGTCGTCCATCGCGAACTTGACGCCCTCGCGTCCGACACCGGACTGCTTCGCGCCGCCGTACGGCATCTGGTCGGCGCGGTAGGACGGCACGTCGCCGATCACGACGCCGCCCACCTCCAGGGCGCGGTGCGCGCGGAACGCGGTCTGCAGGTCGTGCGTGAACACGCCTGTCTGGAGGCCGTACTTGGAGCTGTTGGCGGCGGCGAAGGCCGCGGCCTCACCTTCCACCTTCTGCACGGTGAGGACCGGTCCGAAGACCTCCTCGCAGGAGATCGTGACATCGGCCGGCACGTCGGCGAGGACGGTCGGCGCGTAGGAGGCGCCCTCGCGCTTGCCACCGGTGAGCAGCGTGGCGCCGGCCGCGACGGCCTCGTCCACCCACGACTCGACGCGCTCGGCGGCGGCCTCGCTGACCAGCGGGCCGACGTCCGTGGCGTCGTCGGACGGGTCGCCGGTGACCTGGGCCTCGACGGCGGCGACGATGCGCGGCAGCAGCCGCTCGTACACCGCCGCGTCCGCGATCACGCGCTGCACCGAGATGCAGGACTGGCCGCCCTGGTAGTTGGAGAAGGTCGCGATCCGGGTCGCGGCCCAGTCCAGGTCCGCGTCGCTCGCGAAGTCGGCGAGGACGACGGCCGCGCCGTTGCCGCCCAGTTCCAGGGTGCAGTGCTTGCGCGGCACCGAGTCCATGATCGCGTAACCGACCGTCTCGGAACCGGTGAAGGAGATGACCGGAAGACGCTCGTCCTGGACCAGGGCGGGCATCTTGTCGTTGGCGACCGGCAGGATGCTCCAGGAACCGGCCGGGAGGTCGGTCTCGGCCAGCAGGTCACCGATGATCAGGCCGGACAGCGGGGTCGCGGGCGCCGGCTTCAGGATGATCGGGGCACCCGCGGCGATGGCCGGCGCAACCTTGTGGGCGCACAGGTTCAGCGGGAAGTTGAAGGGCGCGATACCGAGGACGACACCCTTGGGGAAGCGGCGCGTGAGGGCGAGCCGGCCCTGACCGCCCAGGTCGGTGTCGAGGCGCTGTGCCTCGCCGCCGTTGAAGCGGCGGGCCTCCTCCGCGGCGAACCGGAACACGGACACCGCACGGCCGACCTCGCCGCGGGCCCACTTGATCGGCTTGCCGTTCTCGGCGGAGATGAGCCGCGCGATCTCCTCGGTGCGCTCGGCCAGACGGCGCGAGACGTGGTCGAGGGCGGCGGCACGTACGTGGGCCGGGGTGGCGGCGAACTCGTCGCGCACGGCGTGGGCGGCGGCCACGGCCTCCTCGACCTGGGCCTCGGTGGGCACGCTGACCTGGCCGACGAGGCGGCCGTCCCACGGCGAGGTGACGTCGAACGTGGTCTCACCGGTGGCCTGGCGGCCGGCGAGCCAGAAGGCGTGGGTGGCCCCCACGATTTCTTCCTGGGGCATGTGCGAGTCCCGGCCCTTCCATATTCAGGGTGACGATTGGGGGGTGACGATTGGGGGGTGGAGACGGGGGTGTTTCTGGTGGTACTGCGCTTTCCCGTCCACGGTAGGGCCGGGAGCACCACCGGCGGATTGTCCGGCGCGTAACAGTCGGAGGGCGGGGTACGCCGGTTTGGCCTGATCGCCCGAGTCCTTCGGCAATCCCGCCACTGCGCCTCGGACGAGCTCATGCCCGAGCCTGCTGCCGTCGTCGGCGCCGGAGTCGGTTCACTCGCCCGTCGGCGGCGGCGGAGTCGGTTCACTCGCCCGTCGCGGCCGTCGTCTTCAGGGCCAGCCAGAGTTCCATCCGGACGTCGGGATCGTCCAGCGATCGTCCGAGGATCTCCTCGACCCTGCGCATCCGGTAGCGCAGGGTGTGACGGTGGACGCCCAGGTCGGCGGCCGCCGCGTCCCACTGGCCGTGGCGCGACAGCCACGCCCGCAGCGAGGCGACCAGGTCCCCGCGCCCGGTTGCGTCATGATCGTGAAGCGCCCGCAGGAGCCCGTCCGCGAACGCCCGCACCGCGTCGTCCGCGAGCAGCGGCAGAACGGAACCGGCCGCCAGCTCCTCGTGCTCGACGAGGAACCGGCCCCGCCGCCGGGCGACGGACAGGGCCTGTTCAGCCTGTTTGTAGGCGGCGCGGGCGGCGATCGGACCGGCGGGGGCCGACAGCCCGACGACGAGTTCGTCCTCGTCGCCGGTGGCCCCGGCGGGCTGCTCGCGCGGGACGGCCCGCGCCGACTCCAGCACCACGGCGTAGTCCCCGCAGGCGGCGACCGCGGCGCCGCCGTCCACGGCGAGGACGACCAGCCGCTCCCCGTCGGGCACGACGAGCGCGGACTCCCCGGAACGCGCGGCGGCGGATTCGACCACCTCGGCGAGGCCGCCCAGCGGATCGCCGTTGACGTCCGGCACGGCGACGGCCGTCTTGGCGGGCGCGGCGGCGCCCACGCGCGCGTGCCCTTCGGCGTGCGCCCGCCCGGCCGACGCGGACACCGACTCGGCGATGATTAGCCGGAAGGGCGCGTCGAGCAGCTCGCCGTACAGGTCCCCGGCGACGGCCCGCGCGTGGTCGGACTCCCCCGCGAGCAGCATCCCCAGCACGGCCGCGCCGATCCGCTGCTCGGCGGCGTGCAGTGACCGCGAGCGTTCCGTGGTGAGCGTCAGCAGGGCGATCGCCGAGTGCACGGCGTAGCGCTCGGCGGTGCCGAGGGCTCCGGCGGTCCCGACGGCGAGCGCGGCGCGCGGCCTGCGGCCCGTGCCGAGGGAGTGCAGTTCGACGCGGTCCTCCCCGCCCACCACCGAGCTCGCGGGCGCGGGCCGCTCGCGCAGCCGCTCCACGTCCGGGGTGAGCCGCGCGGCGCGGCGCCCCGCCCAGTCCGGCGCGGTGGCGACGACGGCACCGGAGGCGTCGTAGAGCGCCGCCCACCCGTCGACCTGTCCGGCGAGCGCTCCGAGCAATCCTTCCGGTCCGTCGTTCAGCGCCTGTTTGGTGAGTTCGCGCTGTGCGGCGAACCCGGCGGTGACGGCCCGGTACTGATCCGCGGCGATGGCGGCGGACACGGCCTTGCTGATGGCGAGGAAGGGGGTGCGCCGGGGTACTTCGAGGAGCGGCAGCCCCTCCTCCTCGGCCGCGTCGACGAGCGCCTTCGGGATCTCGTCGTAGTTGACCCCGACGGCGAAGCCGATCCCGACGACTCCGGCGCCGGCCAGCCGCTTCACGTAGCGCCGCATGACGTCGGGGTCGTCCGCGTCCAGTTTGAGCGCGGTGATCAGCAGCAGCTCCCCGCCCTCCATGTACGGCACGGGGTCGGCGAGCTCGCTGACATGTGCCCAGCGGACCGGCACGTCCAGGCGGTCCTCGCCCGCACGCACCGTGAGCTTGAGCGCGGAGTGGTGGACGAGCGAGGCGAGCGTGGGGGGCATGAGGCCTTCAGGTCTGTGTGATCTCTGCGATCTCTGTGATCATTTGGCCGCAGCGTATGAACGGCCTGTGTCGATTCTGCCTCACCGTACGGTCGCCGCGTGCGTTCCTGTCCATACGTCCTGGTCAGCGGATCCGTATATCCATGCGCCCGCTTCGATACGCCATACGTGGTGCGGGTCAGCCGCGCAGGTCCACCAGCAGTGGCGGGGCGTGTTCGCCGGTGACACTGGTCAGTGACAGCACCGCGTGTCCCGGCGGCACCGCGTGGGCCAGTTCGGACGCGGACCAGCGCTCCCGCTCGACCTGACGCACGGTGACGGCGTCCGTGGTCACCGCCCTGCCCGTCACGAGCTTGCGCAGGGCGTGAATCGCCCGGGTCATGGGCTGGTCGGCGAAGACGGTGTGCTGGGCCACGTCACGCGTCTCCACCCACTCGGTTCCCCAGGCGGCCGTGAACCTGCCACCGTCCCAGGTCGTGACCCCGGACAGGGCCATACGGCAGCCGACCGCACCGTACAGCGGTCCGTGCAGGGGTTCCGGGACGTCGGCGACGGTGCGCAGCGCGAGCACCACGCCCGCGTTCAGCGAGCGCAGCCGCTGCGTCCGGTGCAGGGACTCGGCGGTCACCACGCCGGTGGCGTCGTCGAGGACCAGCCCGGCGAAGTGCGCCCTGCCTGTGTCGCGGACGACGGCGGTGAACTGGGCCAGGACGAGTCGGGTGATCAGCCGGGACGCCTCCTCGTGACCGTGCTCGGGCAGGTCGATGCGGACGCGTAGGGGGTGGTGGGCCACCGCGCGCAGCGAGAAGGGGCGGATCGTGTCATCGCCCGCGCCGAAGAAGTCGGCGAAGGCCGGACGGTCCAGCAGGGCGAGCCGGTCGGCGAGAGCCGGGGCCGGGTCGGCGGGGGCGCCGGTCTGCCGCAGCCGGGCGTCGAGTTCCCTGCGCATCGCCAGGTGCCGTTCGTCGGCCAGCGCCTCGCGCAGGTCCGCCAGCGCCACGCGCTCCCCCTCGAGCAGCTCCCGCAGGACGGGCAGGGAAGGAAACGCGCCGTATGCCGCCCGGTACGGGCCGAGCAGCTGGGCGAGCGCGGTCGCGGCCCGCTGGACGCCCATGGTGTCGAGGTCGCCGGCCAGGGCTTCGGCGAGGAAGGCGGCAGCCTCGTCGGGGTCGTCGGACTCGGCGTAGGGGTCCAGGTCGTGGACGGATGCCGGGTTGCCGATGCGTACCACGACGTCGAAGGCGGAGTCCGGGGCGAGTGCCGTCCCGGCGGCGCAGACGGCGACGACCGCGCACCGGCCGGTCAGCGCCTGGAGAGCGAGGGACTCGACCACGGGTGCGATCACATGCCGGGTCTTGCCGGACCCCGACGGTCCGACGACAAGGAGTGACGTGCCGAGCGTCTCCGTCCCGAGGGCCGCGCCCACACCCCCGTAGGCGAGCGGCGTACGGTCACCGCCCGCCCACCGGCCGATGCGCACCTGTCCCGCGAGCAGGTCGTGCCGGGCCCCGCGGCCGGGCAGGTCACGGGCGCCGGAGGGATGGACGAGCGCGGCGGCGCCCTGGCGCCGCACGGCGTCGGCGAAGGCGGCGATCCGTGCCGGGCTCCGGGCCTGCGTCCAGGCGTGCGCGACCCGGGCGCAGTCCACGTCGTTCATCCGGCCGGCGAGCACCTCGGCGGTGAGGATGTCCGCCGCCTCGTGCTGGCCGGCCGCGCGCAGTTCGGGCCAGCGCGCCCGGGGCTCGTCGGGGGCCGGCTGCGGGGAGCGCTCGTCCTTCCCGCGGTCGCGCGCGGCGAGCCAGGTCCTGGCAAGCGGCCACCAGCCGCCGACGCGGGCGAAGGGCCAGGTGAAGAGCAGGACCAAGGCGGTGTAGACGCCGTACACGAACAGCAGTGAGCTGAAGAGGCTGGTACTACCCGAAATGGCGTACGTGAGGGAGAAGATCGGATCGACGATCGGAGCGGGATCCCAGCCGACTCCGGGGAACGCGCTCGGGAAGACGAAGCTGAGGGTCAAGAGGGCCGCGAGGAGTGCCAGCAGGGCACGTGCGGGCTGCCGCCTGCGCTCGAAGTAGTAGCGGCAGGCCTGTGGCCAGCTGCCCAGTCGGCTCATGGCGAACCCGAGCACAACGAAGAAGATGCCGTTGTAGGCCACCAGGGCGTCCGCGCCACGCCCGGCTTCCTTGGGAGCGACGAGCGAACCGCCGTACCACCAGTCGTCGGGGGTGAAAAGCCGCAGGAGCGTCCACTGGTACGGGATGACGCCCCGCTTCCAGAAGGACCACACGATCATCCCTACGACCAGGGGGATGACCAGGCCGATGACGGCGACCGGTGAGAGTTTCCCGCGGGCCCGCGCGGCCTTCGGCAGGCTGTATCCGTAGCGCCAGATGCCCGGTCGGACTTCCGGGCGCGGCTCGTTGAGCCAGTCGGCGACCGCCGGACGGGGCTGCTGCGGCAGGTACGCGGGGCGCGCCGGCACGTCCGGTGGCCCCGCCGGCGGTGGCACGGGATTCGCCTGCGTACCCCGCGCGTCCTGGGTTCCGTAGCCGTCCATCGCCCTTGCCCCCTGACCAGCCGCTCCGTGCACCACCAGCGAGTCAATCTAACGCCCCAGCCAGGGGAGTTCACCCTCATCCGGCCGGGTCGGCGGTGAAGCCCCGACGCCCCGCCCTATCCACGACGGACAAACGCGGCTGCCGAAAACACCCACATGGAGCATGCCAGCCTCCCCTCCCCCGCCCTAGCCTGCGAGAAAAGAAGGCAAGCGTCCGAAACCCCCCGCCCGGACCGCCCCGCGTTCGCCGGGGACCGTCCGATTCGCAAGATCATCAGGGAGCCCCCCATGACCGCACTTCCGCAGGAGCGCCGCGTCGTCACCGCCATCCCCGGCCCGAAGTCGCAGGAGCTGCAGGCCCGGCGCACCGCCGTGGTCGCGGCCGGTGTGGGGTCGGTGCTCCCTGTCTTCACCACGCGCGCCGGCGGCGGGATCATCGAGGACGTCGACGGCAACCGCCTCATCGACTTCGGCTCCGGCATCGCCGTGACGTCGGTCGGCGCCAGCGCCGAGGCCGTCGTACGCCGGGCCTCCGCCCAGCTCCAGGACTTCACCCACACCTGTTTCATGGTCACGCCGTACGAGGGCTACGTCGCCGTCGCCGAGGCGCTCGCCGAGCTGACCCCGGGCGATCACGCCAAGAAGTCCGCGCTGTTCAACTCGGGCGCCGAGGCCGTCGAGAACGCGGTCAAGATCGCCCGCGCGTACACCAAGCGCCAGGCCGTCGTCGTCTTCGACCACGGTTACCACGGCCGTACGAACCTCACGATGGCGCTGACCGCCAAGAACATGCCGTACAAGAACGGCTTCGGCCCGTTCGCGCCCGAGGTCTACCGCGTGCCGGTGGCCTACGGCTACCGCTGGCTGACGGGCCCGCAGAACGCCGGTGCCGAGGCGTCCGCCCAGGCCATCGACATGATCAACAAGCAGATCGGGGCCGACAACGTCGCCGCGATCATCATCGAGCCGCTGCTCGGCGAGGGCGGCTTCATCGAGCCCGCGAAGGGCTTCCTGCCGGCCATCAGCCAGTTCGCCAAGGACAACGGCATCGTCTTCGTCGCGGACGAGATCCAGTCCGGCTTCTGCCGCACCGGCCAGTGGTTCGCCTGCGAGGACGAGGGCATCGTCCCGGACCTGATCACCACCGCCAAGGGCATCGCGGGCGGTCTGCCGCTCGCCGCCGTGACGGGCCGCGCCGAGATCATGGACGCCGCGCACTCCGGTGGCCTGGGCGGCACCTACGGCGGCAACCCGGTGGCCTGCGCCGGTGCGCTCGGCGCGATCGAGACGATGAAGGAGCTCGACCTCAACGCCAAGGCGAAGCACATCGAGTCGGTCATGAAGACCCGCCTCGGCGCCATGGCCGAGAAGTTCGACATCATCGGCGAGGTCCGCGGGCGTGGCGCCATGATCGCCATCGAGCTGGTCAAGGACCCCGCCACCAAGGAGCCGAACCCGGAGGCGGCCGGCGCGCTCGCCAAGGCCTGCCACCAGGAGGGCCTGCTGGTCCTGACCTGTGGCACCTACGGCAACGTCCTCCGCTTCCTGCCGCCGCTGGTCATCGGCGAGGACCTCCTGAACGAGGGCCTCGACATCATCGAGCAGGCCTTCTCGCGCATCTGACGACGCGGACGCCCCCGCAGCACCACCGCAGCACCGGAACCCCGGACCCGCCCACGCGGATTCCGCCGGGGTTTCGGTGCTGCGGCGTTCCCGTGGGGGCGTGTGAAGAAGGTGTGCGAGGTACATGGCGGGACGCGGATCCGCCTGTCGGAGCCGCACCCCCTGCCGTAGGTTCTAAGCGGATCAGGGATACACCCGCCCGCAGGGGACTGCGGGCTGTACCGGGCCGAGGCTTCCCCGGCTTCGCCCTGGTCGTGCCCTCGCGCACACACCCGGAGCTTGCGGCTCCGGTTCTCCTCACCGATCGGACGGCCGCCCGCCCCAAACCCCCCGGGGCGCGCGGTATCCGGTCCGGACGGCCGCCTCGGAACCACCCCCCCCTTGTTCCGGGGCGGCCGACCCTCCTTCTTCCTTCCCCTCCCTCCGCCGGGCCCGTTCTTCAGCCCGATGCCGCAGGAGGGTGGTGCCGCGCCGGCGTCCGGCAATGGCAGGCTGTCCCCATGCCCCGCACGCCCCTCCTGTTCGGCCTGCCCGCCCTCTGCTTCGTGTTCATCACCTGGCAGGTCGTGGCGGGCGGCCCGCTCGTGGGCCTGGACGAGGGGCTGAGCGGCGCCCTCGTCCACCCGAGCCGGTTCTCCGAGCTGCTCGCCGACCTGGGCAGCGTCCAGGTGGCGGTTCCGGTCCTCGCGCTGGCGCTGGTCCACGTCGCCCTGCGGGGCCGCGCCACCGGTCTGTACCGATGGTGGCTGCCCCCGGCCGCCGCCGCGGTCCTGATGGCCCTCGTGCCCGCGGTGATCGTGCCCTTGAAGGAACTCGTCTCCCGGCCGGGCCCCCCGGTCATGGGACCCGGCACCGGCTTCTATCCCTCGGGCCACACCGCCACCGCCGCCGTCGCGTACGGCGCGGCGACCGTGCTCCTCCTCCCGCTGCTCCGCACCGCGGGCGCCCGTGGCGCACTGCTGTGCGTGTGTGCGGCCCTGAACACGGGCGTGGCGTTCGGCCTGGTCCGGCGCGGCTACCACTGGCCACTGGACGTGGTGGCCAGTTGGTGCCTCTGCGCCGTCCTGCTGTCCTGCCTGTGGCTCCTCGTCAGCCGAAGTACGCGTCGAAGTTCCGCGAGAACTCCCAGCCTCCGAAGCGGTCCCAGTTGACCGACCAGGTCATCAGGCCGCGCAGGCCCGGCCAGGTGCCGTGGGTCGCGTACGAGCCGCAGTTGGTCTTCTTCGTGAGGCAGTCGAGCGTCTTGGTGACCTCGGCCGGGGCCACGTAGCCGTTGCCGGCGTTGGTGGTGGCGGGCATGCCGATGGCTATCTGGTCGGGGCGCAGCGGCGGGAAGACGTTGTTCACGTCGCCCGCGACCGGGAAGCCGGTCAGGAGCATGTCGGTCATCGCGATGTGAAAGTCGGCGCCGCCCATGGAGTGGTACTGGTTGTCGAGGCCCATGACCGAGCCGGAGTTGTAGTCCTGGACGTGCAGGAGGGTCAGGTCGTCGCGCAGGGCGTGGATCACCGGGAGGTAGGCGCCGGCGCGGGGGTCCTGTCCGCCCCACTTGCCGGTCCCGTAGTACTGGTACCCGAGCTGGACGAAGAACGTCTCCGGGGCCATGCTCAGGACGAACTTCGAGCCGTACTTGGCCTTCAGGGTCTTCAGGGCCGAGATGAGGTTGACGATCACCGGGGTGGTCGGGCTCTTGAAGTTCGTGTCGCTCGCGTCCAGGGAGAGCGAGTGGCCCTCGAAATCGATGTCCAGGCCGTCCAGGCCGTAGGTGTCGATGATCTTCGAGACCGAGGAGACGAACGTGTCGCGGGCGGCCGTGGTGGTGAGCTGGACCTGGCCGTTCTGGCCGCCGATCGAGATCAGCACCTTTTTGCCGGCCGCCTGCTTGGCCTTGATCGCGGCCTTGAAGTCGGCGTCGCTCTCCACCGTGGGGCACTCGGTGACCGGGCAGCGGTTGAAGCGGATGTCACCCGAGGTGGCGGAGGTCGGCTCGCCGAAGGCCAGGTCGATGACGTCCCAGCTGTCGGGCACGTCGGCCATGCGCGTGTAGCCGGCGCCGTTGGCGAAACTCGCGTGGAGGTAGCCGACGAGGGCGTGGGTGGGCAGGTCGGAGGAGCCTCCGCCGCCCCCGCCGGAGCCCGCCGAGGTGGTCGCGGTGACCGTGGCCGACTTCGCCGACTCGCCCGCGGCGTTCGTCGCCGCGACCTGGAAGGAGTACGCGGTCGAGGCCGACAGACCGCTCACGGTCGCCGAGGTGCCGGTGGCCGTCTGGACCTTCACTCCGTCGCGGTACACGGAGTAGCCGGTCGCACCGGTGACCGCCGTCCAGGACAGGGCGACCGCCGAGGAGGTGACCGTGCCGACCGTCAGTCCGGTGGGCGCGGCCGGCGGCTGCCCGGCGTCGACCCCGGGGCCGGTCAGCGAGACGTCGTCGGCGTAGTAGGTGCCGGTGCCGTACCAGCCGTGCGTGTAGATCGTGACCTGGGTGGTGGCGGCGCCGGTGCGGAAGGTGGTGCTCAGCTGCTGCCAGTCGGCGGCGGACGGGGTCCAGGTACTGACGTCGGTCGTGCCGGTGCCGGTCGCGCCGAGGTAGACGTAACTGCCGCGGACGTAGCCGGAGAGGGTGTACTGCGCGTCGGGCTTCACGGTCACGGTCTGCGAGCACTGTGCGTAGTCGCTGCCGGCCGGGGTCGCCATCAGAGCCGAACCACCGCTCCGCACAGGCGAATTGACGGTGCTCGCCGCCGTGCAGGTCCAGCCGGCCAGACCCGACTCGAATCCGCCGTTCCTGGCGAGGTCCGCGTCGGCCGCACGGGCGGCGGACGAGAGCGCGACCAGGCCGGGTACGGCCAGGACGGTGGCCGTACACACGGCGAGCAGCCTTCGGCGACCGCGCGCGAACGGTCTGTTGTGTCTGATGGGGTCCACGACTGCCTCCGGGCATGGGGGAGTTGGAGGATGGGGCGCGCCCAACTTGGTCCAGACCAATTCGGTTGTCAAGTCCTCCGGCAGGCAACGGAGTTCGGCCGGTCGCCGGGCCGGGGTCCTCACCGCCGCCTGTCCTCGTTCCCGGCGAGGCTCGCCGCGGCCTCGTGCATGGCCAGTTCGAGCAGTGCCGGGTCGGTGAGCGTGCCCGAGCCGTCCGGCGGGACCAGCCAGCGGATACCGCCGGTAGACCGCCCGGGGTACGGCACCACGATCCAGGTGCCGTGGCCCGCCGTGCGCACCCCCGTGCCGAGCCATCGGGCCGCGGTGCCCGTCGGCACGAAGAAGCCCATCCGGGCGTCGCCGAAGTCGACGAGCACCGGTCCGGGCTGGTCGATCACCCGGGTCAGCACGTCGAGGGTCGGATAGCCGAGCCCGGCCGGCAGAATGAGGACGTCCCAGGCCCTTCCCGCGGGCAGCAGCGCGATCCCGCGGGGATTGCGCTCCCACTCCCAGCGGCAGGCCTCGGGATCCGGAGCCACGGATGTCAGCCACTCGACCGCCGCCTTGGGCCCTGTCATGACGGAACCTCCCTCTCGTGTCGACGCTGTGCGCGTCACAGAGGAGAGGGAGGTCAGGGCCGGTCATTACGCGGGTTCCGGCCACGAGTTGACACGAATAAAGGCGCCCGGCCGACGTAGGGCGTGCGCCGGTGGAGTACGCCCGGCCGACCTAGGGCGGGCGGGCGCGGGTGGAGTACGTCCGGTCACGCGCGCCGGTGGATCGCCTGCGGGGCCCTCGCCCTCAGCTGTCGAAGCCGAGGCCCAGCTTGTCCATCGTCTTCAGCCACAGGTTGCGCCGGCCGCCGTGCGTGTCCGCCCGCGCCAGCGACCACTTGGTGAGCGCGATGCCGGTCCAGGCGAACGGCTCGGGCGGGAACGGCAGCGGCTTCCTGCGGACCATCTCCAGTTCGGTGCGTTCGGTGCGCTCCCCCGCCAGCAGGTCGAGCATCACCTCCGCCCCGAACCGGGTGGCGCCCACACCGAGGCCCGTGTAGCCGGCCGCGTACGCGACCTTGCCCTGGTGGGCGCTGCCGAAGAACGCCGAGAACCGGGAGCAGGTGTCGATCGCGCCGCCCCAGGCGTGCGAGAAGCGGACGCCCTCCAACTGCGGGAAGCACGTGAAGAAGTGCCCGGCGAGCTTCGCGTACGTCTCGGGGCGGTCGTCGTGCTCGGCGTTCATCCGGCCGCCGTAGGGGTAGATCGCGTCGTAGCCGCCCCACAGGATCCGGTTGTCGGCGGACAGCCGGAAGTAGTGGAACTGGTTGGCCGAGTCGCCGAGGCCCTGCCGGTTCTTCCAGCCGATGGACGCCAGCTGGTCGGCGGTGAGCGGCTCGGTCATCAGCGCGTAGTCGTAGACCGGGACGGTGTACGAGCGGACGCGCTTGACCAGGTTCGGGAAGATGTTGGTGCCGAGGGCGACCCGGCGGGCCCGGACCGAGCCGTAGGGCGTGCGGACGGCCATGCCGGCGCCGGACGGCTTCAGGGTGAGGGCGGGCGTGTGCTCGTACACCCGCACCCCGAGCTCCACGCACGCCCGCTTCAGACCCCAGGCCAGCTTGGCCGGGTGGAGCATCGCGACACCGCGACGGTCGTGCAGCCCGGCCAGGAAGGTCGGGGAGTCGACCTGCTCCCGTACGGCCTCGGTGTCGAGGAACTCGATGCCCTCGGCGAGGCCCGCGCGCTCCAGCTCCTGGTGCCAGTCGCGCAGTTCGGCCGCCTGGTGCGGCTCGGTGGCGACGTCGATCTCGCCGCTGCGCTCGAAGTCGCAGTCGAGGGAGTAGCGGGCGACGGCCGCCTCGATCTCGTCGAGGTTGCGGGCGCCCAGCTTCTCCAGCTTCCCGATCTCGTCCGGCCAGCGGGTGAGCCCGTTGGACAGACCATGGGTGAGGGACGCGGCACAGAAGCCGCCGTTGCGGCCCGAGGCGGCCCAGCCCACCTCGCGGCCCTCCACCAGGACGACATCCCGCCCGGGATCGCGCTCCTTGGCGATCAGAGCGGTCCACAGTCCGCTGTAGCCGCCGCCCACGACGAGCAGGTCGCAGGTCTCGGCGCCGGTGAGCGCGGGCTCGGGGCGGGGTCTGCCGGGGTCGTCCAGCCAGTACGGGACCGGCTGGGCGTCGGAAAGGGATTTCGTCCACTGATTACCACTGGTCATGGCGCTTGGGGCCATGATTTCAACTCCCTACAAGGGTGACGAGCGTTATGCCTTTTGCCTGTTCCGGCGATTGCCCAGGACCATTCCGGCCAGGACGAGGAGTACGGCGACGAGGAACATGGCCGTACCGATGACATTGATCTGAACGGGTGTTCCGCGCTGTGCCGAACCCCAGACGAACATGGGGAACGTGACGGTGGAGCCCGCGTTGAAATTGGTGATGATGAAATCGTCGAAGGAGAGCGCGAAGGCGAGCAGCGCGCCCGCGGCGATTCCGGGGGCCGCGATGGGCAGGGTGACCCGCAGGAACGTCTGCGCCGGGCCGGCGTAGAGGTCCTGGGCGGCCTGTTCCAGCCGCGGGTCCATCGACATGACACGGGCCTTCACGGCCGTGACGACGAAGCTGAGGCAGAACATGATGTGGGCGATCAGGATCGTCCAGAAGCCCAGCTGGGCGCCCATGTTGAGGAACAGGGTGAGCAGCGAGGCGGCCATGACGACCTCGGGCATCGCCATCGGCAGGAAGATCAGCGAGTTCACGGCGCCGCGTGCGCGGAAGCGGTAGCGGACGAGCGCGAAGGCGATCATCGTGCCGAGGGCGGTGGCCCCGATCGTCGCCCAGACGGCGATCTGGAGGCTGAGCCCGAGCGAGCCGCACATGTCGGCGACGCCGCACGGGTCCTTCCAGGCGTCCGTGGAGAACTGCTGCCACTCGTAATTGAAGCGCCCCTTCGGTTTGTTGAAGGAGAACACGGTGACGACGACGTTGGGCAGCAGCAGATAGGACAGCGTCAGCAGTCCCGCGATGACGACGAGATGGCGCTTGAGCCAGTTGACGAAGGGCATTTAGACCAGATCCTCCGTCCCGGACCGGCGGATGTAGACCGTGACCATGAGGAGAATCGCGGCCATGAGAATGAAGGAGAGCGCGGCAGCCGTCGGATAGTCCAGGATCCTCAGGAACTGGGTCTGGATGACGTTGCCGATCATGCGGGTGTCGGTCGAACCGAGGAGTTCGGCGTTGACGTAGTCGCCGGCCGCCGGGATGAAGGTCAGCAGCGTTCCGGAGACCACGCCCGGCATCGACAGCGGGAAGGTGACCTTGCGGAAGGTCGTCCAGGGCCTGGCGTACAGGTCGCCCGCGGCCTCGTGGAGCCGGCCGTCGATCCGCTCCAGCGAGGTGTAGAGCGGCAGGATCATGAACGGCAGGAAGTTGTACGTCAGACCGCACACCACGGCCAGTGGTGTCGCGAGGACGCGGTCGCCCGCGGTCCAGCCGAGCCAGTCCGTGACGCTCAGGACGTGCAACGAGTTCAGCGCGTGCACGACCGGGCCGCCGTCGGCGAGGATCGTCTTCCAGGCCAGGGTGCGGATCAGGAAGCTGGTGAAGAAGGGCGCGATCACCAGGATCATGATCAGGTTGCGCCAGCGGCCCGCGCGGAAGGCGATCAGATAGGCCAGCGGGTAGCCGAGCAGCAGGCACAGGACCGTGGCGGCGGCCGCGTAGGAGACCGAGCGCAGGAACTGCGGCCAGTACTCGGCGAGCGAGTCCCAGTAGGTCGCGAAGTGCCAGGTGACCTTGTAGCCCTCCTCCAGGGAGCCCGTCTGCACGGACGTGGAGGCCTGGTAGATCATCGGCAGCGCGAAGAAGACGACCAGCCAGAGCAGGCCGGGCAGCAGCAGCCAGTACGGAGTCCACTTGCCGCGCTTGCGCGGCGGCTTCTTCTCGGGGATCGGCGTCACGGGTGGCGCCTCGGTGACGACGGCCATCAGGCGGCCTCCTCCTCGGCCGTGTCGACACCCGCGGAGCCCGCTGTCCCGGCAAGCAGGGACTGGGCGGCGTCGAGGCCGAAGGTGTGCGCCGGGCTCCAGTGCAGGACGACGTCCGCGCCGGGGACGAGCCGGGAGTCCCGGTCGATGTTCTGGGCGTAGACCTCGAACTCGGGGCAGACGGCGCTGTCGATGACGTACTGCGTGGAGACGCCGATGAAGCTGGAGTCGGCGATCTTGCCGGTGATCCGGTTGCGGCCGGCGGGTATCTCGCCCGCGTCGTCGGCGTGCGTGAGGGAGATCTTCTCCGGGCGGACCCCGACCAGGACCTTGCCGCCGGTCGTGGCGGTCGCGGAACAGCGCGCCTCGGGGAGCACCAGCTTGCCGCCGCCCGCCTTGAGCACGATGTCGCCGCCACTGCGGGAGTCGACCTCGGCCTCGATGAGGTTGGAGGTGCCGAGGAAGTTGGCGACGAAGGTGGTGTTCGGGTTCTCGTAGAGGTCGGCGGGCGCGCCGAGCTGCTCGACGCGGCCCGCGTTCATGACGGCGACGGTGTCGGCCATGGTCATGGCCTCTTCCTGGTCGTGCGTGACATGGACGAAGGTGATGCCGACCTCGGTCTGGATCCGCTTGAGCTCCAGCTGCATCTGGCGGCGCAGCTTGAGGTCGAGGGCGCCGAGGGGCTCGTCCAGGAGCAGCACCTTGGGGTGGTTGATCAGCGCACGGGCGACCGCGACGCGCTGCTGCTGGCCGCCGGAGAGCTGGTGCGGCTTCTTGCGCGCCTGCTCGCCGAGCTGGACGAGGTCGAGCATGTCCTCGACCTGCTTCTTCACCGACTTGATGCCGCGCCGGCGCAGGCCGAAGGCGACGTTCTCGAAGATGTCCAGGTGCGGGAAGAGGGCGTACGACTGGAAGACGGTGTTCACCGGCCGCTTGTACGGCGGCAGGTGCGTCACCTCCTGGTCGCCGAGGTGCACGGTGCCGGAGGAAGGTTCCTCCAGACCGGCGATCATGCGCAGGGTGGTGGTCTTGCCGCAGCCCGAGGCGCCGAGCAGGGCGAAGAAGGAGCCCTCTGGCACGGTCAGGTCGAGCGGTTGCACGGCGGTGAAGGAGCCGTAGGTCTTGCTGATCCCGGTGAGGCGTACGTCGCCGCTGTTCTCTGTCGTCATCATCGTCACGCCCCTGTGAGCTTCGCGAACTTCTCTTCGTAGGCGGTCTCTTCCTTCTGGCTCAGCGCGCGGAAGGAGTGGGACCTGGCCTGCATGGCCTTGTCGGGGACGATCAGCGGGTTGTTCGCCGCGTCCTGGTCGATCTTGGCAAGGTAGGGCTTCACGCCTTCGACCGGCGTCGCGTAGTTGATGTACGCGGCGAGCTCGGCGGCCTGCTGAGGCTCGTAGTAGAAGTCGATCAGCCGCTCGGCGTTCGTCTTGTGACGCGCCTTGTTGGGGACCAGCAGGTTGTCGGTCGACGTCAGGTAGCCGCTGTCGGGTATGACGAAGTCGACGTCCGGGCTGTCGTTCTTGAGCTGGACGATGTCGCCGGCCCAGGCGACACAGGCCGCGATGTCGCCCTTGGTGAGGTCGGACGTGTAGTCGTTGCCCGTGAAGCGGCGGATCTGGCCCTTGTCGACGGCCTTCTGGAGCCGGGCGATCGCCGCGTCGAAGTCGTCGTCGGTGAACTTCGCCGGGTCCTTGCCCATGTCGAGCAGGGTCATGCCCATGGTGTCGCGCATCTCGGACAGGAACGAGACGCGGCCCTTCAGCTTCGGGTTGTCGAGGAGGTCGGAGACCGACTTCACCTCGATCCCGTCGAGCGCCTTCTTGTTGAAGGCGACGATGGTGGGGATGCCCTGCCACGGGTACGAGTAGGCGCGTCCCGGGTCCCAGTCGGGGTTGCGGAACTGTGACGACAGGTTGGTGTAGGCGTGCGGCAGGTTGGACGGGTCGAGTTTCTGCACCCAGCCCAGGCGGATCACGCGCGCGGCCAGCCAGTCGGTGAGGACCATCAGGTCGCGGCCGGTGTCCTGGCCGGCGGCGAGCTGCGGCTTGATCTTGGCGAAGAACTCGTTGTTGTCGTTGATGTCCTCGGTGTACTTCACCGAGATTCCCGTCCGCTTGCGGAAGGTGTCCAGCGTCGGATGGTGCTTGCCGCTGTCGTCGAGGTCGATGTACTCGGTCCAGTTGGAGAAGTTGAGGGTCTTCTCCGTGGCCGAGTGGTCCTGGGCGGACGTGCCGCCCTGGGTCCTGCCCGCCGCGGGGATCCCGCAGGCGCTCAGCGCCCCGAGACCGCCGACGGCCAGCGCGCCGCCCGCCGAGGCGCGCAGCAGTGACCGGCGGGTGAGGGACGCCCTGCCGTTCCGGAAGCTGCGCCGCAGGGCGGCCAGTTGCACCGGGGACAGGCGTTCGGGCTCGTACTGCTCCATGCTCTGATGCCCTTTCGGAAGGGTCGCGGCCGTGGTCGCGGCCTGGTCTGCCACAGGGCCGTAGCCGGTCGGTCGGCTACGGCCGGTCCCCGAAGACCGTGCGGTGCCAGTCCTTCCTGGCGACCGCGGTGTTGTCGAACATGACGTGCTTGACCTGCGTGTACTCCTCGAAGGAGTAGGCGGACATGTCCTTGCCGAAGCCGGACGCCTTGTAACCGCCGTGCGGCATCTCGCTGATGATCGGAATGTGATCGTTGACCCAGACGCAGCCGGCCTTGATCTCGCGGGTCGCGCGGTTCGCGCGGTAGACGTCGCGGGTCCAGGCGGAGGCCGCGAGTCCGTACGGTGTGTCGTTGGCCAGCGCGATGCCCTCGTCGTCGGTGTCGAAGGGGAGCACCACGAGGACCGGGCCGAAGATCTCGGCCTGCACGATCTCGCTGTCCTGCCCGGCGTCGGCGACGAGCGTGGGCGCGTAGTACGCGCCGCTCTTGAGCTCTCCCTGTGGGGCCTCTCCGCCGGTGACCACGCGCGCGTAGCCGCGGGCCCGGTCGACGAATCCGGCGACACGGTCGCGCTGGGCGTGCGAGATCAGCGGGCCGAGGTCGGTGTCCGACGCGAAGGGATCGCCCACCCGGACGCTCGCCATCAGGGCGCCGGTGCGCTCCACGAACGCTTCGTAGAGAGGCCGTTGCACGTACGCGCGCGTGGCGGCCGTGCAGTCCTGGCCCGTGTTGATGAGCGAACCGGCGACCGCGCCGTGCACGGCGGCCTCCAGGTCCGCGTCGTCGAAGACGAGGAAGGGGGCCTTGCCGCCGAGTTCCAGGTGGAGGCGCTTGACGGTCGAGGTGGCGATCTCGGCGACGCGCCTGCCGACGGCGGTCGACCCGGTGAAGGAGGTCATGGCGACGTCGGGGTGCCCGACGAGATGCTCACCGGCCTCCTTGCCCAGACCCGTGACGATGTTGATGACCCCGTCCGGGATGCCCGCGTGGGTGGCCGCCTCGGCGAACAGCAGGGAGGTGAGCGGGGTCAGTTCGGCGGGCTTCAGCACGATCGTGTTGCCGGCCGCGATCGCCGGGAGGATCTTCCAGGCGGCCATCTGGAGCGGGTAGTTCCAGGGCGCGACGGAGCCGACGACGCCGATGGGTTCGCGGCGTACGTAGGAGGTGTGGTCGCCGGAGTACTCACCGGCCGACTGGCCCTGCAGATGCCGGGCGGCGCCCGCGAAGAACGCGGTGTTGTCGATGGTTCCCGGCACGTCGAACTCGCGGGTCAGCTTGAGGGGCTTTCCGCACTGCAGCGACTCGGCCTGGGCGAACTCCTCGGCACGCTCGGCGAGTACGGCGGCGAAGCGGTGCAGCGCGTCGGAACGCTCCCCGGGGGTGGTGCCCGCCCAGCCGGGGAACGCCGCGCGGGCGGCCGCGACGGCCGCGTCCACGTCGGCGGTGCTCGCCAGCTCGTACGTGTAGACCTCCTCGCCCGTGGCGGGGTTCACGACAGCGTGCGTACGACCGGAGGTGCCCTTGGCGAGACGCCCTCCGATGTACTGCGCGCCGTCCGCGAGACGGTCCTGCGCCTGGAAGCGATGGCCCGGATTGTGCATGTCGCTCTCCTCCGCCGTCCTCCCCGTCGAGACGGGGGTCGGCGTAGCTCCAGCTCGATTTGAGTGCCGATCCTGACAGAGCAAAGGGACTCCAACAAGTGATTCCGTTGTTGCCTTTTGGTTACGCGACGGAATCCTTCGACCAGGTGTCGAGTCCCCCCGGAAAAGGCGGGACGGTATGTCAGTGGTGCGTGCCACAGTGGCGTGCATGGGGAAGATCGAGTCGCGGGAAGCACTGGTCAGTGCGGTGGAGTCAGGGGCGCGGGTGAAGTACCTGCACTTCTGGGGGCACCGCCCGAGGGCCGACGGCCAGGTGGGGTCGAGCTGTCTCAGCCAGTGGTGGCCGTCACCCTTCGTGGTCGAAGGAGTCGAATACGCGACAGCGGAGCACTGGATGATGGCGTCCAAGGCACGCCTCTTCGGCGACGCCGAGGCCGAGCGGCAGGCGATCGAGGCGCCGAACCCCGCCCTGGCCAAGAAGGCGGGCCGGCTGGTGCGAGGCTTCGACGACTCCCTGTGGGAGCGCGAGCGGTTCGAGATCGTCGTCGAGGGCAGCGTCCACAAGTTCTCCGCCCACCCCGGCCTGCGGGCGTTCCTGCTGGGCACGGGCGAGCGAAGCGAGATGGGGGTCCCCCCGGCCGAAGGCTGGGGGAGGGTACTGGTCGAGGCGAGTCCGACGGACCGGGTCTGGGGCATCGGCCTCGCCGCGAACGACGAGGGCGCCTTCGACCCCCGCCGCTGGCGGGGCGAGAACCTGCTGGGCTTCGCTCTGATGGAGGCACGCGAGCGGCTGCGCGCGGCGGACGCGCCCACGGAGGCGGGCTCCTAGCGATCGGCCGGAGGCCCCGCCGCCAGGGGCGGGTGGCGGTCCGCGGTTGCCGGGGCGGCGGCCCCGTGGGTGGCGGTCCCCGGATGCGGTGGTGTCCCGACCGGCCAAAACTGTCCGTGTGAGTGGCATGTACGCAGAGCAGAACGACATCGCGCCCACCGCACCCCGCACGCCGCGCCAGTCACTGGCCCTGGCGGCGATGCTCTTCGCGGTGGCGATGACGTTCATCGACCAGACGATCGTCTCCATCGCGGCGCCGGACATCGTCCGCGAGCTGGGGCTCTCAGCGTCCGGGATGCAGTGGGTGGTGAACGCCTACCTGCTGTCGCTGGCCGCGTTCTTCGCCCTGGGCGGGCGGCTGGCCGACCTGCTCGGGCCACGCCGTGTCGTCGTCGTGGGCACCCTGGTGTTCGTCATCTCGTCGGTGCTGTGCGGCTGTGTGCCCGAGGGAGACCTCGCCCAGACCTGGCTGATCGTCTTCAGGGCGACGCAGGGGCTGGGGGCCGCTCTCCTCTTCCCCGCGGCCCTCGCCGTCGTCGTGGCCGTGTTCCCGGTGCGGCGGCGCGGCCGGGCCCTGGCGCTGTTCTTCGGACTGTCAGGAGCGCTGACGGCCATCGGCCCGCTGCTGGGCGGCTGGCTCACGGCATGGACCTGGCGGGCGATCTTCTGGGTCAACGTGCCCGTCGCCGTCGTGGCGCTCGTCCTGACCGTGCTGGCGCACATCCCCGACAGGCGGCGCGACGAGTCCCTGGACGGCGTCGGCGCCGTGCTCATCGCGGTCGGCATGGGCCTGAGCGTGCTCGGATTCCAGCAGGCCGCGTCCTGGGGCTGGGACAGCGTGGCGACCTGGGGCTGCATCGCGGGCGGCCTCGTCGTCCTGATCCTCTTCTGGCGCTACGAGCGGGACCGGCGCCACCCTCTGGTCAACCTGGCGGTCTTCCAGGACAGGGCGTTCACCGTGGACTCGCTGGTGCTCTTCTTCGCCATGCTGGCCTTCGTCCCGGTGTTCTTCTTCGCCTCGGTGTACGCGCAGGTCTCCCTCAGCGCCTCGCCCGACCAGGCCGCGCTCTACCTTCTGTACTTCTTCGCGGGCTTCGCGATCGCCTCCCAGTGGGGCGGCCGCATGCTGGACAGGCAGGGCCCGCGGCCGGCCCTGAAGATCGGCACCGCCCTGGGCGCGGTCGGGTTCTACCTCTGGGCCGGCAAGCTGACCGACCTGTCCATGCACGACCAGTGGCCGTACGTCGCCCTCGCGGGAGCAGGGATCGGCTTCATCCTGGCGCCCGCGTCCACCGACGCCGTCAACCGGTCCATCGGAGCCTCCTACGGCGAGGTCACCGGCATCACCCAGACCGTCCGCAACTACGCGGCGAGTGTCGGGCTCGCCGTCTTCGGGACCGTCCTGACACACACGATGACGGACAAGGTCGTATCGACGCTCCGGTCCCACGGCCTGTCGTCGACCGAGGCCCACAGCGTGGCCGACGACATCGCCCAGGCGGTCACGGGCAACTCCGACGCACGGCAGCCGACGGGCACCGGCGTCACCGCGTCGACCATGCGGGAGGTGATGAGCAGCGTGCGGACGGACTTCGCCGAGGCCAACCAGCGGGTCTTCTACGGCATGGCGATCGCACTCGCCGTCGGGTTCCTGTGCGCCCTGCGCCACCCCGGCGGCCGAGGGGGGACGACGGAACCGGAGGAACCCCCGCCGGCCGGCTGACAGCGCCGCCGGGCCGGTCCACGGGACGGGCCCGACGCGGCCCGTCACCGGTGGGTCACACGGCCCTCACCGCTGTGTCACCAGGGACGTGCTGAAGCCGTCGTCGCCACCCGCGTCACCGCTGCCGTCGCCGTCGCCGTCGGAAGCGAACACGATGATCAGGACGAACACGCCGACGGCGAGAACGAGTCCGACGGCTCCGCAGATGACCCCGGCCAGTGCCTGCCCGGGGTTCGTGGCCTCGCCGCGGCGGGCCTTGGCCCGGCCGATCAGGCCGAAGATCACGGCGAGGACGCCCAGCACGATCGACAACGGCCACAGGACGAACAGGATCGCCGCGATGATGCCCAGCACGAGCCCGGCGGTCCCCATGCCGTTGCTCGGCATGGGGCGCATCAGTGGCCAGCCGTATCCCTGTACGCCCGGATAGGGGGCACCCGCGGGAGCGCCGGGGTACTGCGGGAAGCCGTAGCCGTACGGGAGGCCGGGGCCGCCGGGGGCGATCGGCGGCGGAGGGACGGGCTCGCCGGGAACGGGCTGCGGGTACGGGCCGCGTGCCGCCGGCGGTGCGAAGGGGTTGCCCCAGGAGGGACCGCCTGGGGTTCCCGGTCCGGGCGGGACCGATGCGCCGGGTGGGGCGGGTGCGCCGGGCAGCGAGGTGATGGTCGGCAGGCCGTACACCGGAGGAGGCGTGGCACTCCCGCGCACCGTCTGCCCGGGCGAGGCGATCTCCTCGGGCGGCGCCCAGGGGTTGAACTCGGGTTCCCGGTCGACGGCAGGCTTTCCGAGAGAGACCTGGGTGCCGGGGACAGGGGCGGCGAAGGGTGCGGTGCCCTGCGCGGGAACGGAGGCCTTCGGCCCGTCACCGGGCACACCGCCCACCACGGGTGCCGGGTACGCCGGTCCGTCACCGAACGCGCTGTCCACCCACCGCGCACTCGCATCGGGCCCGGAACCCGGACCGCCGTCCCGACCGCCGTCCCGACCGTCGTACCGGTCACTGTCCGACGCAGGTGCCGCGTGGTCCGCGCCGGGCGCGGATATGCGGTCCGATTCGGGTATCGCGTCCGTCGGAGCGGCACCCGGACCGGGATCCGGCGCGGCGCCCGGCACGGGTGACCCGGTCCGCGCGGGCGCCGGGTCCGCACCGCCCGGCGCGGTCCACGGGTTCGCCTCGTCCGGCGGAGTCCACGCGCCCGTGTCGCGTGGGGCTGTCGGCCTCTGGGCGTCGTCGGACATGTGCGAGGTCCCCTCTCTCGTACGTTCCGTCATGCTACGGCCCGTACGGCTCCTGGGGATCTCCGTCGTACGACGGCCCGTGCCGGACACACCGGGCCCGCCGGGCGGGGGCCGCCTACGATGATCCCCGAGCCATCGATCAGCCGATCACCCGCGTCCCCCTGTCACGGTCAGGGGAACGCCGTTCCGGGGAGGAACCCGTTGACCGAGCACATCACCGCCCGCGACGACGCCCGCGACCTGCACACCTTCATCGCCGGGCTGCCCAAGGCCGAACTGCACGTCCACCACGTCGGCTCCGCCTCCCCGCGCATCGTGTCCGCCCTCGCCGCCCGCCACCCCGACTCCCGGGTGCCGACCGACCCCGAGGCGCTCGCGGACTACTTCACGTTCACGGACTTCGGCCACTTCATCGAGGTGTACCTGTCCGTCGTGGACCTGGTCCGCACGCCCGAGGACGTACGGCTGCTGACGTACGAGGTCGCCCGGGACATGGCGCGCCAGCAGGTGCGCTACGCCGAGCTGACGATCACACCGTGGTCCTCCACGCGGCGCGGAATCGACGAGCGCGCCTTCATGGACGCGATCGAGGACGCCCGCAAGGCCGCCGAGGCCGAGCTCGGTGTCGTCCTGCGCTGGTGCTTCGACATCCCGGGCGAGGCCGGTCTGGAGGCGGCCGAGGAGACCGTGCGGCTCGCGACCGACGACCGGCTGCGACCGGAGGGGCTCGTCTCCTTCGGACTCGGCGGCCCCGAAGTCGGCGTTCCGAGGCCGCAGTTCAAGCCGTACTTCGACCGGGCCCGCGCGGCGGGACTGCGGTCGGTGCCGCACGCGGGTGAGACGACGGGCCCGGAGACGGTCTGGGACGCGCTCAACTTCCTCGGCGCCGAGCGCATCGGCCACGGCACGAGTTCCGCGCGGGACCCCAAGCTGCTCGCCCATCTCGCCGGGCAAGGCATCGCCCTGGAAGTCTGCCCGACCTCGAACATCGCCACCCGCGCGGTCCGCACCCTCGACGAGCACCCCGTCAAGGAATTCGTGGCGGCCGGGGTGACGGTCACCGTCAACTCCGACGACCCGCCGATGTTCGGCACCGATCTCAACACCGAGTACGCGGTCGCCGCCCGGCTCCTCGACCTCGACGAGTCGGGCCTCGCGGAACTCGCCAAGAACGCGGTGCGGGCGTCGTTCCTCGACGACGCGGGAAAGGCGGAACTCGCCGCGGAGATCGACACGTACGCCGCGACCTGGCTCGCGCTCTGACCCAGTACAAGGAACCCATGCGCACCGTGACCGCAGTCGCCCATCGCGGCGACCCCTACCGCGCCCGTGAGAACACGATCGACTCGCTGCGTTCCGCGCTCCAACGGGGCGCGGACGCCGTCGAGATCGACGTACGGCTGACCCGCGACCGCGTACCCGTACTCCTGCACGACGCGACACTCAAACGTCTGTGGGGACACGACCGGCCGCTGCGCGCGCTCTCCGCCGACGAGGTGCGCGGGCTCACGGCGGGCGGGGTGCCGACCCTCGCGGAGGCACTGGGGGCGACCGGCGACAGCCGGGTCATGGTCGACCTGCCCGGACCGGTGGACGCGGGAGTCGCGCGCGAAGTCGTGGACGTGGTGCGGGCCTGCCGCGCCGAGGAGCGGGTGTACTACTGCGCCGCGGCCCCCGCCATGCTCGCGGTGCGGGCCGCGGACCCGTCCGCGGAGATCGCGCTGACCTGGACGACCGCCGCGCCGCCGCGCCGTGGGCTGCTCGAAGCCGTACGGCCGCACTGGCTCAACTACCGCTTCCCGCTGGTGAACCGGGACCTCGTGGCCCGCGTCCACCGCGACGGCCACCTGGTCTCCGTATGGACCCCGGACACCCGGCGCTCCATGCGCCGGCTGCTCGACATGGGGGTCGACTCGATCACGACCAACCGCATCGACGCCCTCACCGCCCTGCGCGGGGAGTGAGCCGGCCCGGCGGTCGGCATCGGCAGACGGCAGACGACGGACCGGATGCGGTGGGTGTGCCCGGTGCGGCCGCGACCGGAATCGTGCCTGCGGCGAGGCGTGCGTGCGGCGGGGCGTGCGCGGCGGTCGCGAGGCACGCAACGGGTCGGGGTCGTCACGGTCGTACCTTAGGGGCGACCCCGACCCGGATGCGGGGGGCGACGCCCTGCCTGGTGAGGATCCGGAGGGTCGAGCGCGGACGGAGGATGAGCGGTGTCCGCTTCCGGCACACCGCCCTCAGGAGCACTCAATGCCCTTACGCCGCCCGGCAGTCGCCCTCGCCGCCGCCCTCGCTCTCGGTCTCGCGGCCGGACCGCTGGGCGCCCCCGCGTTCGCCGCCCCCGCCGCGGCTTCGGCGCGGACGGCCGCCGGACCCGACGCCGACGCGCTGCGCGCCGCGCTGGCCGGACTCCCGGACGCGGACGCGACGGCGGCGCTCGTACGGGTCGGCGGCAGCGACGGCACGTGGCACGGCAGCGCCGGGGTGCACGACCTGGAGAGCGGACGCGCGGCCGATCCGGACGCCCGCTTCCGCGCCGGTTCCACCACGAAGGTCGTCACGGCGGCGGTCGTCCTCCAGCTCGCGGCCGAGGGCAGGGTCGGGCTGGGGACTCCCGTGCAGAAGTACCTCCCCGGGCTGCTGCCGCCCGCCTTCGAGCCCGTCACCGTACGGCAGTTGCTGAACCACACCAGCGGCATCCAGCCCGGTGACGGCTTCGGCGACGCCTTCGAGGACGTGTACGCGCACCGCTTCGACACCCTCACACCGCGCGAGGTCGTGTCCTCCGCGGTGGCGAAGGGACCGGAGTTCGCGCCGGGCACCCGGCAGGACTACCTGAACATCAACTACACGATCCTCGGCATGCTGATCGAGAAGGTGACCGGCCACACGTACGCGCACGAGGCGGCCCGGCGGATCCTCGGGCCCGCCGGGATGCGCCACACGTACTTCCCCGGCACCGACCCGTACATCCACGGGCCGCACAACCGCGGCTACCAGGCGGTGCGGCGGCCCGACGGCACGACGGCGTTCGTGGACGTCACCGACTGGAACCAGGCCGACCGCTGGGCCGCCGGCGACATGATCTCCACGACGGCGGACCTGGAACGCCTGATCACCCGGCTGTTCAGGGGAGACCTGGTCCCGGCGCGGCAGTTGGAGGAGATGTTCACCGTGCCCCGGGGCATCAAGGGCGCCGACATGAGCGCCGGACTCCAGCGCTTCGAGTACGGGGGCACGGTCTACTGGCTCAAGTCGGGCGCCCGGTACGGCTACAGCACCGCGGTCGCGGCCACCCGGAACCTGTCCCGCACCCTCGTCTACTCTGTCGGCTCGACCGACGCCAAGGGCGAGACGATGAACCCGGTCGCCCGGCGGATCGCCATGGCGGCGCTCAAGTAGCGGGTACCGGAGCGGTCGAGCGGCGCGTACCGGTGCGGTCAAGTAGCCAGTGCCGACGCGGTCGTTCGGTCCGGGGTGAGTGCCTCAAGTCGCTTGATCTTCTTCCGGAGGACGTACAGCGGGATCACCCCGAGGATCCCGAAGGACAGGTCGACAACCGTCCACCAGAAGGGAATTCCGCGGATCGGTCCGCAGATCAGGGCCAGCGGGACGATGCCGGCGCAGGCGATCATCCCGAACTCGACGACCCAGATGTTGCGGACCGGATCGCGGTACGGACCGTAGAAGGCGACCGCGATCACCAGATGCGCGAACGCCAGCCAGTCCGTTCCGTAGAGCAGGAAGGGGTATTGGGCGTCGGCGGTGTCGAGGCCGTGCCGCACACGCACGATCCAGTCCATCAGGACGGGCAGGTGCTCCGGCACGGACAGGGACCTCAACAGATCCTCGGCCCAGTGGAGTTCGTGTACCAGGGGGAAGGCCGTGGCGCCACTGAGCACCAGGCTGACGACGAAGAAGACAAGCCACGCACGGATGCCCTTGAGCAGGGCGGCTCTGTCGCTCATGGCTGGAGCGTACGCCCCGACTTGAACGTGTTCAAAACCGCCCCTGCCCAAGGGCCCGGTGGCTCAGGCGCCGCTTTCCCGCAGCATGTCCTCGCGCTCGACGATCTTCACGCGCTCACGGCCCTGCGGTTCGCCCAGCGCCTTCTCCGCGGCGTCCAGCCGGTACCAGCCGTCCCATGTGGTGAAGCGGACGTCCCGCTCGCCGAGGAAGGCGTCGACGGCCGCCGGGTCGGGTGAAACGGGCGTGTGCAGACGGCCGTTCACGTGGTCGTCGAGCAGGCTCGCGACCGTCTCGTTGGCGTCGCCCTTGGTGTGACCGATCAGACCGATGGGACCGCGCCGGATCCAGCCGGTGACGTACGTGGACCGCAGGTGCTCGCCCGAGTCCTCCAGCACGCGGCCGGCCGCGTCCGGCACCGTGCCCGAGTCGACGTCCCAGGGCAGCTTGGGCAGGCTGTCGGAGAGGTAGCCCACGGCGCGGTAGACCGCGGTGACGTCCCAGTCCTTGAACTCGCCGGTGCCCTTGACGTTCCCGGTGCCGTCGAGGGCGGTGCGCTCGGTGCGCAGGCCGACGACCTCACCGTTCTCGCCGAGGATCTCGGTGGGCGACTCGAAGAAGTGCAGGAACAGCTTGTGCGGGCGGTCGCCCGCGTCGCGGATCGCCCAGTTCTCCAGGGTCTTGGCGACCATGTCGGACTGCTTGTTGCCGCGCCGGGTGGCGATCGAACCCTCGTCGTAGTCGATGTCCTCGGGGTCGACGATGACCTCGATGTTCGGCGAGTGGTCCAGCTCGCGCAGCTCCATCGGGCTGAACTTCGCCTGCGCCGGGCCGCGGCGGCCGAAGACGTGGACCTCGAGGGCCTTGTTGGCCTTGAGCCCCTCGTGGACGTTCGGCGGGATCTCGGTGGGCAGCAGTTCGTCCGCGGTCTTGGCGAGGATGCGGGCCACGTCCAGCGCGACATTGCCGACACCGAGGACGGCGACCTTCTCCGCCTCCAGCGGCCAGGTGCGCGGAACGTCCGGGTGGCCGTCGTACCAGGAGACGAAGTCCGCCGCGCCGTACGAGCCGTCGAGGTCGAGGCCGGGGATGTCGAGGGCCCGGTCGGCCGTGGCACCCGTGGAGAAGATCACCGCGTCGTAGAAGGCGCGCAGATCGTCGAGGCTGATGTCGCGCGGGTAGTCGACGTTGCCGAAGAGACGGATCTGCGGCTTGTCGAGCACCTGGTGCAGGGCGGTGATGATGCCCTTGATCCGGGGGTGATCGGGGGCGACGCCGTAACGGATGAGACCGAACGGGGCCGGCATCCGCTCGAACAGGTCGATGGAGACACCGGGCTCGGCGGCCACTGCGGATTTCAGCAGCGCGTCGGCGGCGTAGATTCCGGCGGGGCCGGCTCCGACAATGGCTACCCGCAGAGGGCGAGGCATGATCAGATTCCCTTCGAGCAGGGGCAGGGGACTCGACGGGAAGCCTAAACTGAGGCAAACCTAAGTCAGTAGGCGGGTCCGGGCTATGACCTCATAAGGCTGACTTATGGGTCCTGAAGGGCCGCTTTATGGGTGGGCTTCCTGTGCGGCCGGTGGGGCCGGAGGCTACCGGGAGCACGGCGAGCAGAAGCGGCCAGGGGCCCGGCCAAGCACTCGCACCACGGCCGCCACCCCGAACCACCCAGGCACACAGACCACAGGCGGCAGGCGGCAGGCGGCAAGGCAGGCCACGGGCCACCGGCCGTCGGCCGCCCCGCCCGCGTTCGCGCACCGGCGACCACCCCGACCGCCTACCGCCGGACCGGCGTCGACGGGGTGGGGACGGCCCCGGTCCGGACGGCGGACGGCGCCACGCTCGCGGAGGCCCGTGTCGCCGACGGGGTGCCGGTGCGGGCGGGCGTACGGGTCCGGGCCGTGGGAACGGGTGCGGTGCTCGGAGCGGAGCTCCGGTCGGAGTGACCGGTCCCGCTGGGGCGGGGGCTGACTCGCCCCGGCGACACCGAGGGGCTGGGCACGGCCGACGGACCGCTCGCGGGCGGCGGCGCCAGCGGGGGCACCGGGGACACGGGTGCCTGCGGCGCGGCCGACCGCAGCGGCAGCGCGACGAGGACACCGACGGCACACGCCACGCCGACCCCGGCCGCGGCGCGCAGCAGCCGGCGACGGGCGGCACCCCGGCGGATCGCCTCGTAGCGGCCGGGGGGTGGTCCGAGGTAGTCGGCGGGGGGCCGCATGATGACGGCGAGCGGGTCGTCGGGGCCGAAGTCCGGACCGTCGTCAGAGTGTGTGATCAAGACTTCTCCTCAGGTGGGCGCGGAGCAGTTCGCGGGCCGCGTGGAGATCGGCCTTGATGGTTCCCTCCTTACGCCCGGTCAGCGCGGACACCTCCCGGATCGGCATGTCAGCGTAGTAGTGCAGCAGGATCGGGACGCGCAGCCGTTCGGGAAGCGACTGCACGAGCAGACGTACGGACGGATCGGCCTGTTCGTTCCGCGGGCCGACGGCCGCCTCGGTGGTGGCCCGGTGCACGGCCCTGCGCTCCCGCTCCAGCTTGCGCCAGTGGTCCCGGACGAGGTTGGCCGCGGTGACGTAGAGGAACCCGCGCGGCTCGGCCACGGAGGTCCAGCGGGCCCAGAGCCGGGTGAACGCCTCCGAGGCGATCTCGTGGGCCGTGCCGTCGTCGTCGACGAGACGGCGGCACCAGCCGGCCAGGCGCGGATAGAGGGCGGCGAACAGCTCGGACGCTGCCTTCTCACGGGACCCTTTCAACATTCTCCATGGTCGTGACGGCACTTGAGGGGAAGAATCCCGGGCCGCGGGCATACGGTCCAGCGGCCCAGGATCCCGCCTCCGGGTCCACGTCGGACCCGGAGGCTGTGGCAGGGAACGGCGGTCGCCTGTCAGGGGCCCGCGGAGCTCAGCGCCGCGAACACGATCACGTTGTCGAGGTAGCCGCTTCCGGAACGGAGACCGCCGCAGGTGATGAGCCGCAACTCCGGGCGGTCCACGTCGCCGTAGACCGCGTCCGTCGGGAAGTCGGCCTTGGCGACCGTGCGGACGCTGCTGACGACGAACACCGCCGACCTGCCGTTCTCCAGGCGCACCACGATCCGGTCGCCGTGGCGCAGCCGCGCGAGGTGACGGAAGACGCCGTCCCCGTACGCGCCGACCGTGACATGACCGAGGATCACCGACGGGCCCTTCTGGCCCGGCGTCGGCGAGTGCCGGTACCAGCCGGCCCGGTCGTGCGCCGCGATCGGGGGCACCTGCACGCTGCCGTCCGGGGCCAGCCCGAGCCGCATGAGCGGGGTGTCGACCCCGATGGCCGGTATCCGCAGCCCGACCGGGACCGAACGCCCCAGCGCGTGCGCCGGCTTCGTGTCAAGCCGCGAGGCCGGAGGTGCGCTGCCGGTCCGCGAGGCCGGAGACGTGTCCCCGGGCCGCGCGGTCGTGGGCGAGCCGGCCGGGTGCCCGCCGCAGCCCACGAGCAGCGCGGCCATCGCCGCGGTGACGAACGCGCGCCTGGAGAAGGACGTCATGCCCCGGAGGCCCGTCGGCGGCGTACGACGAGGACCGTCGCGCCGGCGACGAACACGGCGGCGGCACTTCCGCCGATCAGCCCGCCCGGTCCCGAGGACTGGGCCGCCGTCGGCGCGACACCGGTGTCGGGCGCCCCGCTCGGCCGGACGGAGACCTGAGGAGAGGCCGGCGCCCGCGACGGTACCGGGCTGGGGACAGCGGAGGCCTTCCGGGTGGCGGCGGGGCTCGCCGGGGCCGGCGCGGCGGTGACGCTCGGACGGGTCCTGGGGGTCGGGGAGGCCCCGTCGGCGAACGCGGGCACCGTGCCCACCAGCACGGCGGTGCACGCGAGTGCCGTGGCACTGAAGACGGTTCGGCGCATGAATCGCTCTCTTTCGTCGGTCCGCCCGCCCGTTGGCACGGCGGGCTGCGTTACGGATCGAGCGGAGAGACGAGGCAGCGAGGGACGGGGTTGTAAAGGAAAGGCAAAGGCGCCGGGGTGCGGCGGGGGCGGCCCCGGCTCACAGCCCCGCTATCGCGTTCCAGCGCTTGGCGAACTCCGTGCGCTCGGTGGAGGTGACGTCCCTGGCGATCGCGAGGCGCTCGCGCATGGTCGCGTCCGGGAAGATCAGCGGGTCCTCGGCGAGGGCCGCGGTGTCCTTGTCCTTGGAGGAGGCGAGGACGTCCTGGGCGGCCGGGACCGGACAGACGTAGTTGACCCAGGCGGCCAGCTCGGCGGCGACCTCCGGCTGGTAGTAGAAGTCGATGAGCTTCTCGGCGTTCGCCTTGTGCCGGGCCAGGTTCGGGATCATCAGCGACTCGGCCCACAACTCGGCGCCCTCCTCGGGGACGACGAAACGGATGTCGGGGTCGTCGGCCTGGAGCTGGATCACATCGCCCGAGTAGGCCTGGCAGGCCAGCACGTCCCCGCCCGCGAGGTCCTTGATGTAGTCGTTGCCGGTGAAGCGGCGGATCTGGCCGCGGCGTACCTGCTTCTCGACCTGATCGCACACCTGGTGGAAGTCGTCGGCCCGCCACTTCGTGATGTCGACGCCGTTGCCCTGCATGAGCAGCGCGAACGCCTCGTCCAGGCCGGAGAGCAAGGTGACCCGGCCCTTGAGGTCGTCGGCCCACAGATCGGACACATGCCTGATCTCGCGGCCGGCCTTGCGGCGGTTGTACGCGATGCCGGTGATCCCCGACTGCCACGGCACCGAGGCCTTGCGGCCGGGGTCGAAGGCGGGCGAACTCAGCAGCGGGTCGAGGTACTTGGTGACGTTCGGCTGCTCGGCCCGGTCCATCTCCTGGACCCAGCCGAGCCGGACGAACCGCGCGCACATCCAGTCGCTGATGACGACGAGGTCGCGGCCGGTCCGCTGGTGGTTCATCAGGGACGGGCTGATCTTGCCGAAGAACTCGTCGTTGTCGTTGATCTCCTCGATGTAGTCGACGGAGATCCCGGTGCGCTTCTCGAAAGCCTCCAGCGTCGGTCGGCTGGTGGTGTCCTCGTCATCGGTGTCGATGTAGAGCGGCCAGTTCGCCCAGGTCAGCCGCTTGTCCGTGGCGGAGAGGTCGGCTCCGGCCCGGTCGCCCGGTTCCACGTACGCCGCCGGTACCCCGCATCCCGCGAGGGCTCCGAGCGCGGCACCACCGCCCAGGGCGCGCAGCAGGGACCGGCGGGACGGGGGCGAGGTCTTCCGATTCACTGGCACGCGCCGAGCATGCCCACCCGGGCTCGGTCCGGACAATGGACGCTGCGTCGACCGGTCGCCCGTCGACCCGACACCCTGTCGATCACTTTCCGGGCGTTTCGAGGACTCCGGGCGCGCGGCCGTCGGCCGGGCGCGCGTGAGTTGCCTGCCCGTCGGGCCGCCTCGCACGGGAAGCGGGGCCGTCGGACGACCGTACGCGGGAGGCGGGCGCGGCGTCCGGTCCCGGCGGGGGAACCGGCGGTGCGCAGGGCGGGAACGTGACCCTCACCGTCAGGCCGCCCTGCGGACGGGGCCATGCCTCGACGGTGCCGCCGTGGGCGGTGGCGACGGCCGTGACGACGGACAGGCCGAGGCCCAGGCCCTCACGATGGGGGCCCTTCCCGTGCGGGCGGGGCCGAGGGTGCGTACGGGTCCGTTCCGCACCGAGGCGCCGGAACGGCTGGAAGAGTCCGGCCACCTGGTCGCGCGGGATCACCGGGCCGGTGTTGTCGATCCGCAGGACAGGGCGCCCCGCCTCCGTCCCGGTCCACAGTCGGACCCAACTCTCGCCGTTCTCTTGGGTGTTGTGCCGTACGGCGTTGTCGGCGAGGTTCGCCACCAGCCGCTCGATCAGCTGGGGATCGCCCAGCAGGAGCGCGGAGTCGAGATGGGCCCGCACCCGCGGCCCAGCACCCTCCGGCCCACCGTGCGCGGACCCGTCACCCTCGGCCCGATCACCCCCGGGCCCGGCGCCCTCCGGCCCACCGTGCGCGGACCCGTCACCCTCGGCCCGATCACCCCCGGGCCCGGCGCCCTCCGGCCCACCGTGCGCGGACCCGTCGCCCTCGGCCCGATCGCCCCCGGGCCCGGCGCGCTCCGGCCCACCGTGCGCGGACCCGTCGCCCTCGGCCCGATCGCCCCCGGGCCCGGTGCCCTCCGGCCCACCGGTCGGCTCCCCGCCTCCGTCGACGACCGCGCCGTCCGGGAACCATTCCCTCACCATCTCGGCGAGGTCGATGAACTCCCGCCGCTGAAGGCCCCGTTGGCTGCGCGCGAGTGTCAGCAGGGCATCGATGAGCCGCGCCTGCTCCTGTCCGGCGGCGCGTACCCGCAGGCACGCGGCTCGCAGGCTCTCCACCGACGCCCCGGGGTCGGCGAGCGCGACGTCCACGATCGCCTGCTGGAGCGTGAGCGGAGTGCGCAGTTCGTGCGACGCGTTGGCGACGAACTGCTTCTGCGCCTCGAACGCGCCTTCCAGCCGCCCCAGTACGTCGTCGAAGGTGTCGGCCATCGCCTTGAGCTCGTCCTCGGGGCCGGGTACCGCCAGACGCTGGCGGAGGTTGTCCGCGGAGATGCGCCGGGCGGCGGCGGTCATCGTGCGCAGCGGCGCGAGGACGCGGCCGGCCATCAGCCAGCCCAGGGCCACGGAGGCGAAGGTCATCACGGCGAGGGCGATGCCCGCCTCGACCAGCAGTTGGTGCAGCTGATCGGCGCGCAGGGCCTCGGCGTACATCGTGAGCGTCGGCGGATCGGGGCTGGTGAAGGCGTTGCCCCCGGGCAGCCCCGGCCCCACGGACGAGCCGATCGCCGTCGACGGTGTGGACCGCGAGGCGAGCAGGTAGGTGAAGCCGAGCAGAGCCGCACCCGCCACCATGAACAGCGCGCTGTAGAGCAGGGTCAGCCGCCAGCGGATACTGCGCGGGGCCAGCCGCCACCGGATACCGCCCGGGGCCGGCGTCCGGCGTGGTGCGCCTCGGCCCGGCGCCCGACGAAGAGCGCCCGGGGCCGGTCGTCGGCGAAGAGCACCCGGGACCGGCCACCGGCGGAGGTCGCGCCGCCCCGGCCACCGGCGGTGACCGTACGGTTCCGGCCGCGGGCGGGGAGCGCGCGCGGCCGGCCGGGGCCGGGGGCGCCCGTCGTGCGGGTCCGGCCGGTTCGGGCCTGAAGGTCCGTCCGTCATGCGATCCGGTACCCCGCCCGGTCCACCGTCGTGATCAGCGGAGGCTCCCCCAGCTTGCGGCGCAGACGGCTCACCGTGACCTTCACGGTCTGGCTGAAGGGGTCGGCCGCCTCGTCCCAGGCCCGCTCCAGGAGTTCCTCGGTGGAGACCACGGCGCCCTGCGCGGCCAGCAGGAGTTCGAGCACGGCGAACTCCTTCGGGCTGAGGGCGAGCCCCGAACCGCCCCGCGTCGCCTGCCGCCTCGCCGGGTCGAGCCGCAGCTCCCCGCGGACCAGGACAGGAGGCAGCGCGGGCTGCGCGCGTCGCGCCAACGCCCGTATCCGCGCGACGAGTTCGGCGAACGCGAACGGCTTCGGCAGATAGTCGTCGGCACCGAGGCCGAGCCCCATGACCCGGTCGGCCACCGTGCCGGACGCGGTGAGCATCAGCACCCGCGCCCGGCTGTCGCCCGCGGTCAGCGTCCGGCACACCTGGTCGCCGTGGACGCCGGGCAGATCGCGGTCGAGCACGACGACGTCGTACCCGTTGACCTCTGCGCGCTCCAGCGCCGTGGGCCCGTCCAGCGCGAGATCGACCGCCATGCCCTCGCGGCGCAGCCCGGCGGCCACGGTCTCGGCGAGCTCTTCATGGTCCTCGACCACCAGCACACGCATGGCGGTCAGTGTGGCGGCCCGGGGGTTACACGGGGATAAGTGTTCCCTGCGCGAGCCCCCGCACCCCCGGCCGGGCCCGGCCGTCCCGGCGTACGCCTTCGGCTCGCCGTCGGTTCGCCGTCGGTTCGCGATAAGGACGGCCGTTCCCGTGCCGTAACCGCCCCCGGGCTTGGCTGGAGCACAACACGACACCGCACCCCGCCCTGACGGTCGAGCCACGACACGTGACGGCGCGGTCGTGTGCCAACGCGTCCGCCCCGGCGGCACCGCCGCCCGCCCCATGGAGGAAACCCATGCGTGCACTGGCCACTCGGCCACAACGACTCGCCCTGGCCTGCGCCTTGATCTCGGCCGCCACCCTCGGGACCGTCAGCGCCTCGGCCGCTTCGGCGTCCGACAGGTCCACCGTGACCACGGCGACGGCGTGGACCGCCGCGTCCGCCCGGCTCACGCAGCACGCGACCGGCCGGCCGCCGAAGGGCAGTCTGCCGCCCGGAGGAGCCATGCTGGCCATCGGTTACCGGCCGACCTCGCACGCGCCCGGCGACGTGAACACCGCCGACGACGCGTTCGCGGCGTGTATGCGCGGCCATGGTCAGAAGGTCTTCCCGGCGTTCCACGCCTCGAAGGACAAGCGGGGCCACATCCGGTTCAGCGTGAGGGTGGGGGCGTCCAAGGGATTCGACCCGCAGTCCAAGAGCTACCGGGCCGCCGTGAAGGCGTGCTCGCCGATCCTGAAGAAGGCCGGCATCACCGTCTCGTCGGGCGCCGGTCTGCCTCCGCTGCCCGTTCCGGGCAAGCCCGGCAAGCCCGGCACCGGATCCGGCAGAAGCCCTGTCGGCGGCTCCGTCGGAGGCTACGGCGAGCTGCCCGGCTTCCACACGGAGAAGGGGAACGGGGAGGCGGGCGCACCCGACGGACCCACGCTCTCCAGCGTGACCGAGAGCGTCTGAGCCGAACGCCCAGGGGGAACACCGTGGCCCCGGCCGGGATCGACTCCCGTCCGGGGCCACGTGGTGCGTACGAGCGGAGCGTGAACGCCGCTCGGTCAGCCGGCGGTCAGCCGTCCAGCGACGTCATCACGTGCTTGATGCGCGTGTAGTCCTCGAACCCGTAGCCCGACAGGTCCTTGCCGTAGCCGGACCTCTTGAAGCCCCCGTGCGGCATCTCGGCGACCAGCGGGATGTGGGTGTTGATCCACACGCAGCCGAAGTCGAGGGACTTGGACAGGCGCATCGCCCGGCCGTGGTCCTTGGTCCACACCGAGGAGGCGAGGGCGAAGTCGACGCCGTTGGCCCACTCGATCGCCTGGGCCTCGTCCGAGAAGGACTGGACGGTGATGACGGGGCCGAAGACCTCGTTCTGGATGATCTCGTCGTCCTGCTTGAGGCCGGAGACGACGGTCGCGGCGTAGAAGTAGCCCTTGTCGCCGACCTGCTTGCCGCCCGCCTCGACCTTGGCGTGCGCGGGCAGCCGCTCGATGAACCCGGCCACCTGCTTGAGCTGGTTCGGGTTGTTCAGCGGGCCGTAGAGCACGTCCTCGTCGTCCGGCTGACCGGTCTTCGTCTCGGCGGCGGCCTTGGCGAGCGCGGTGACGAACTCGTCGTGGATCGACTCCTGGACGAGGACGCGGGTGGCGGCGGTGCAGTCCTGGCCGGCGTTGAAGAAGCCCGCGACCGAGATGTCCTCGACGGCCTTGGCGATGTCGGTGTCCTCGAAGACGACGACCGGCGCCTTGCCGCCGAGCTCCAGGTGGACGCGCTTGACGTCCTTGGCCGCCGACTCGGCGACCGAGATGCCCGCGCGGACGGAGCCGGTGATGGACGCCATCGCCGGGGTCGGGTGCTCGACCATCGCGCGGCCGGTGTCGCGGTCGCCGCAGATGACGTTGAAGACGCCCTTGGGCAGGATGCCGCCGAGGATGTCGGCGATCAGGACGGTGGAGGCCGGGGTGGTGTCCGAGGGCTTCAGGACGACCGTGTTGCCCGCGGCGAGGGCCGGGGCGAACTTCCACACCGCCATCATCATCGGGTAGTTCCACGGCGCGACCTGGGCGCAGACGCCGACCGGCTCGCGGCGGACGATCGAGGTCATGCCCTCCATGTACTCGCCGGCCGAGCGGCCTTCGAGCATGCGGGCGGCACCCGCGAAGAAGCGGATCTGGTCGACCATCGGCGGGATTTCCTCGGACCGGGTCAGACCGATCGGCTTGCCGGTGTTCTCCACCTCGGCCGCGATCAGCTCCTCGGCCCGCTCCTCGAACGCGTCCGCGATCTTCAGGAGTGCCTTCTGGCGCTCGGAGGGGGTCTTGTCCCGCCACTGGGGGAAGGCCGCGGCGGCGGCCGCCATCGCGGCGTCGACGTCCGCCTGGCCGGAGAGCGGCGCGGTCGCGTACGCCTCGCCGGTCGCGGGGTTGACCACCTCCGTGGTCCGTCCATCGGCGGCATCGCGGAACTCTCCGTCGATGTAATTGCGCAGACGACGCAGCTCGGTGCTCACTGCCCGGCCCTCCTGTCGGATGTCCAACGACTCAGGTGTCCACTACCTGAGATGCCTGGCCCCCACCCTAATCCGTGGCTCGACGTTTTCAACACCCCCGAACGGCTCAGAACTGCGAAATCCGCAAGACACGTACCCGTAAACAACGAATTTCATCGCCCGAACCTTGCGGAACTATCGAGACGTCGTGCACAGTGGGGCCGTGGTCAGTCGAAGCGCGGAACCCAGGGACTCGCGCGAGTCCAGGAACGGCAGTCCCCAGTTGGACACCGTCTCCCTCGCCATCATCGAGCAGCTCCAGCAGGACGGGCGCCGCCCGTACGCCGCGATCGGCAAGGCCGTGGGCCTCTCCGAGGCCGCCGTGCGCCAGCGGGTCCAGAAGCTGCTCGACCAGGGCGTCATGCAGATCGTCGCCGTCACGGACCCGCTCACCGTGGGCTTCCGCAGGCAGGCGATGGTGGGCATCACGGTCGAGGGCGACCTCGACCCGGTGGCCGAAGCGCTGACTGCCATGTCGGAAGTCGAGTACGTGGTGATGACCGCGGGCTCGTTCGACATCCTCGCCGAGATCGTCTGCGAGGACGACGACCACCTGCTGGACGTCATCAACAAACGCATCCGGGCCCTCCCCGCGGTGCGCTCCACCGAGAGCTTCGTCTACCTGAAGCTCAAGAAGCAGACCTACATGTGGGGAACCCGATAGCCGTGAGCACCAAGGACCTCAGCAAGACCGCGTACGACCACCTGTGGATGCACTTCACCCGCATGTCCTCGTACGAGAACGCGCCCGTTCCCACCATCGTCCGTGGTGAGGGCACCTACATCTACGACGACAAGGGCAAGCGCTACCTCGACGGTCTCGCGGGCCTGTTCGTGGTCCAGGCCGGGCACGGCCGTACCGAGCTGGCCGAGACGGCCTTCAAGCAGGCCCAGGAGCTGGCCTTCTTCCCGGTGTGGTCCTACGCCCACCCCAAGGCCATCGAGCTGGCCGAGCGTCTCGCCCACCACGCGCCGGGCGACCTGAACAAGGTGTTCTTCACGACGGGTGGCGGCGAGGCCGTCGAGACCGCGTGGAAGCTCGCCAAGCAGTACTTCAAGCTGCAGGGCAAGCCGACCAAGTACAAGGTCATCTCGCGTGCGGTCGCCTACCACGGCACCCCGCAGGGCGCCCTGTCCATCACCGGCCTGCCGGCCCTGAAGGCCCCCTTCGAGCCGCTGGTCCCGGGTGCCCACAAGGTCCCCAACACCAACATCTACCGCGCCCCGCTCTTCGGCGACGACCCCGAGGCCTACGGCCGCTGGGCCGCCGACCAGATCGAGCAGGAGATCCTCTTCGAGGGCCCGGACACCGTCGCCGCGGTCTTCCTGGAGCCTGTGCAGAACGCCGGTGGCTGCTTCCCGCCGCCGCCCGGCTACTTCCAGCGCGTGCGCGAGATCTGCGACCAGTACGACGTGCTGCTGGTCTCGGACGAGGTCATCTGCGCCTTCGGCCGCCTCGGCACGATGTTCGGCTGCGACAAGTTCGGCTACGTACCGGACATGATCACCTGCGCCAAGGGCATGACCTCGGGCTACTCCCCGATCGGCGCGTGCATCGTCTCCGACCGGATCGCCGAGCCGTTCTACAAGGGCGACAACACCTTCCTGCACGGCTACACCTTCGGCGGCCACCCGGTCTCCGCGGCCGTGGCGCTCACCAACCTCGACATCTTCGAACGTGAGGGCCTGAACCAGCACGTGCTGGACAACGAGGCCGGCTTCCTGCAGACCCTGCAGAAGCTGCACGACCTGCCGATCGTCGGCGACGTCCGCGGCAACGGCTTCTTCTACGGCATCGAGCTCGTGAAGGACAAGGCCACCAAGGAGACCTTCACGGACGAGGAGTCGGAGCGCGTGCTCTACGGCTTCGTCTCCAAGAAGCTCTTCGAGTACGGCCTCTACTGCCGCGCCGACGACCGCGGTGACCCGGTCATCCAGCTGTCGCCGCCGCTGATCTCCGACCAGTCGACGTTCGACGAGATCGAGGGGATCGTCCGCCAGGTCCTGACGGAGGCGTGGACCAAGCTCTGATCCCGCGCCTCGGATCACGCGCTTGATCCCGCGCCTCTGATCCTCAGCCGCGAGCCCGGCTCCGCCGACTTCCCCCCGGCGACCTCCGGCCTCCCGTCCGACTGATCAACACCGGCCCCGGTGACGCCCGTTCGAGTGAGAATGGGCGGCCCGGGGCCGCGTGCTGTCCGGCCTCCCGGCCCCGACTCCCTAGCGTGCCCTGTGACCGATCGGCCCTGCCTTCGTTCCCCCGTCCGGGGGACCGAGCGACCTCGAAGAGGCCGCCGGGCACGGCACATCAGATCTGAACGAGGTGTACGCGATGGTGGCCCCGCCTGACAACGACGTGCTCTGGGCACGCGCCCTGCACGTCGAGCACAACGGCTCGCCCGCGCTCAGCGGTGTCTCGCTCGGCGTCCGTGAGGGCGAGATCCTCGCCGTCGGCGGCCCGCGCGGCAGCGGCAAGACGACCCTCCTCCAGTGCCTGTCCGGCCAACTGCTGCCACAGCAGGGCGAGGTCTGGTTCAACAGCTCGCCCGTGCACACCATGGGTCCGCTCAGCCGCGAGCGGCTGCGCCGGGACCGGTTCGGCTGGATCGACCCGTTCCCGATGCTGGTCCCCGAGCTGAACGCCTGGGAGAACACCGCCCTCCCCCTGATGCTGCGCGGCTGGCCCCGCCGGGCCGCCAAGACCGCCGCCCTGGAGTGGCTGGAGCGCCTGGACATCGGCGGCTGCGCCCGCAAGCGCCCGCACGCCCTGCTCCAGGCCGAACGGCAGCGCGTCGCCTTCGCCCGCGCCATCGCCCCCACCCCCACCGTGCTGTTCGCCGACGAGCCGACGGCCCCGCTGCACCGCGCCGACCGCGCCCAGGTGCTGCGCACCCTCACCACGGCGGCCCGCTCGCACGGCATCACGGTCGTCCTCGCCACCCACGACCCGGACACCGCGGCGCTCGCCGACCGCACGGTGTCGCTGCTCGACGGACGGCGCGTGAACACCGTCCACCTGCCCCCGGTCGCCGAGACGAAAGGCCGGGCCGCGTGCTCGCTCTCCGCCTAGCCCGCGGGGGCCACCCCCTCGTCCAGCTCCGCCGGCTCCTGGTCGCCGCCGCCTCCGCGGGCACCGGGTTCCTGCTGCTGTGCACGCTGGGTTACGCGATGAGTCATCCGGACGCCTCGGCCGCCGGCGCGCTGCGCCTGGCCTGGTGCGTCGCCCCCCTCGCCGCCACGGTGTACTTCGCCGTCGCGGTGGCCCGCACGGACCCCGCCACCCTCCCCCGGTCCGGCCTGTCCGCCATCGGCCTCGGTCCGGGCCGGCTGATGGCGATCTCCGCCGTCACCACGGCCCTGTCCACGCTCCTCGGCTCCCTGCTCGCCCTGCTCTTCTTCCTCCACCTGCGCGGCGACCTGACCGGCATCCCGTTCGGCGGGGCGGCGACGGACTTCCTCGCCTCCGGCCAGTCCCTGCCCCTGCCCGCGGCCCTGACACTGCTCACCCTGGTGCCGGTCGCGGCCTCCGGCGCGGCCGCCGTGGTCCTGCGCCCACGGCGCAGCGGTCAGCAGCGCACCGCGTGGTCGTACGGCCGCACCTGGATCTCGGCACGGCAGAACGCGGTCGCGAACGCTCCGCGACGCGGGACCCGCGGCGGCGGACGGCCCGAGGACGACGGTCGCGGCACGCCCACGGCCTCCACCACGACCCGCACGGCCGCAGCCTCCACCACGGCCGACCCGGCCGACGGATTCACGGTGACCGGAACGGGGGACGGGTTCCGTGACGTGTCGGCCGGCACCGGCGGCGCCGCCCTTCCGCAGCCCGACCCGCGGGCCCCGGGCACGGACGGCTCCGAGGGCGCCGACTTCCACTGGACCGCCGAGGCGTACGCCGGTGGGGAGACCGCCCAGCGGGTGGGCGCGCAGGACCGTTCGGGCGCCGTCGCCCACAGGCACCCCGGGACGCCCGCCTCGTACGACGGTGCGGACGGGTCGTACGACGGTGCGGACGGGTCGTACGACGGTGGGGAGGTGCCGTACGAGAGTGCTGAGGTGTCCCAGGCGCGCCCGGACCGGCGTCAGGCCGCCGAGGCCCACTCCCGTCGGCTGCCGCCCCCGGAGGCCTCCCCGAACGGGCTCCCCTGGGGCGCGGCCGCGCTGGCGGCGGGGCTGGCCGTGGAGACGTACGCGAGCCGTTCGGGACGCGCGCCCGCGCTCGCGCTACCGGGCGGTTTCGTCGGCGGTCCGGCCGGAGTGCTGCTCGGCTGGGTACTGACGGCGGTCGGTCTGGCCCTCGCCGGGCCCGCGATCACGTATCTGTGCGGGCGGCTGCTCCAGGCCGTACGTCCGGGCGCGCTGCGGCTGCTGGCCGGGCGGGTGCTCCAGGCGGAGGCGCGGCGCATCGGGCAGCCGCTCGGCGTGGTGTGCGCCGTGGCGTCGGGCGGGTTCGCCATGACGACGCTGTACACCGGTGCCCGGCCCGCGTTCGGTCCGCTGACCACTCTCGGGGCCCTGCTGGTCGCCGGGTGCACGCTGCTGACGCTGGCGACCGCCGCCGTCGAGGCGAAGCAGGCCCGTGCGGACACCACGGCGGCCCTGCTGCGGCTGGGGGCGCCCAGCGCGTTGCTGCGCGGCGCGGCGGCACTGCGTGCCGGGGCGCTGTTCGCCGCGTTCGTCCCGCTGACCTGGGTGATCGCCGAACTGGCCGCGCTTCCGCTGATCAGCTGATCCGCCCGCGGACCGCTCCGCGCGATCCACGGGGAAAAGGTCCGCGTCGGGCGATGATTTCCGGCCCGGTCCCCGGTCTATCCCTTGCGAACGGCACAACACTGACGGGAGACCCTCGCATGTACCAGCAGATGATCTTCGTGAACCTGCCGGTGTCCGACGTGGACACCTCGAAGAAGTTCTTCACGGAGCTCGGCTACACGATCAACCCGCAGTTCTCCACCGACGACTGCGCCTGTGTGGTGATCAGCGACACGATCATCGCGATGCTGCTCAGCAAGCAGCGCTACGCGGACTTCACGAAGAAGCAGATCGCGGACGCGACGAAGACCAGCGAGGTGCTGCTGTGTCTGAGCGCCGAGAGCCGCGAGAAGGTGGACGAGCTGGTCGACGCCGCCATCGCGGCGGGCGGCTCGGGAACCGGCGAGGCACAGGACCAGGGCTTCATGTACGGCCGCGCCTTCGACGACCCGGACGGCCACACCTGGGAGGTCATGTGGATGGACCCGGCGGCGGTCCAGGGCTGAGCTCCACCGATCCGGTTCACGTTCCGGGGCCGGCGCGCGGTACAGGGGTCCGCGCGCCGGCCCCGCGACGTCACCCCGGAAGGCCCCGAAAGGCCCCGGAAGGCCCCGAAAGGCCCCGGAAGGCCCCGGAACCGGCGCGGGGCGCCGGACCCGTGCCGCACCCCCGGAGGCGTACCGCATTGCGAACGCCCGGCAGCCGGGCGGGGGTTGTGGTGGCGGATGTCCCGATCCCGGGGTGTCCCGAAGGGCAGCCCCTAGCATGGCCGCGTGCAGCCGACACCCCTTCACTCATCCCATGACCGTGAGATCGAATCCCTCGCCGAGTTCGACGAGGTCGTCTCGAAGGGCGGCTCGCTCGCCCGGTTCCGAGTTCAGGCCGTCGATCTGACGGGCCGTACGCGGGATCTGCTGTCGGTGGACACCACGGGGGCCGTCTTCCTCGGCTGCCCGATGGAGCCGGCGGCGGCCGAGCGGGTCCGGACCTCGGGCGCGCTCGTCTTCCCGCCCGTGCCGGACCTCCCCCTCGACCCCTACCGGGGTCACCTCTACTCCCCCGACGAGCTCTTCGCCTCGCTCGACGCGGGGTACGAGGCGACGCCCGACGCCCGCACGTACGCCTGGTTCCAGCGGACGAAGGCCGACGGCGACATACTCGCGTCGATGGTGCGCGCGGTCCATGACGACTCCGTCTCGGACGCGCTCGACGAACTCCTCGTCGGCGCAAGGGTGGTCGGCGTGATGGGCGGCCACGCGATGGCGCGCGGCACCAAGGCGTACGCGGGGGCCGCGCGGCTCGGCCGCACGCTCGCCCGCTCCGGTCTCATGGTCGCCACCGGCGGCGGCCCGGGCGCCATGGAGGCGGCGAACCTCGGCGCGTACGCCGCTCCGTTCGACGACGGCATGCTCGACGAGGCGCTGGGCATCCTGTCCGCCGTCCCGTCGTTCTCCCCCTCCATCACCGACTGGGCGCGCTCGGCGTTCGCGGTGCGGCGGCGCTGGCCCTCGGGCGGCCCCTCGGTCGGCATCCCCACCTGGTTCTACGGCCATGAGCCGCCGAACGCCTTCGCCGCGCACACGGCCAAGTACTTTGCCAACGCGACCCGCGAGGACGGACTGCTGGCCCGCTCGAACGCGGGTGTCGTCTTCCTTCCGGGCGCCGCCGGGACCGTACAGGAGATCTTCGACAACGCCACCCCCAACTACTACGGGTCGAGGGGCGAGCCCACCCCCATGGTCCTGGTGGACCGCGCGCACTGGACCGAGAAGTACCCCGCCTGGCCGCTGCTCAAGTCGCTGGCCTGCGAACGGGCGATGGAGTCGCGAATCGCGCTGGTCGACCGGATCGATGACGCTCCGGAAGCACTCAAACACTTCGGAGGTTAACAACTCGGCAAAGCCAACAGCAAGACGGGGCATACGCATTGACAGCCCTTAGGCTGCGCTTATAAACCTGTGAAACTCCTGGGGGCGCTGTTGCTGGAATGATTCGCAGCAAACCCCCCAACACCCCCCGCAGTTGCGCAACCTGTGAAGGGCAATCGTGTCCATATCTCGACGCACCGCACGAACCGTGCGAATCCTCGGCGTTGCCTCCGCCTCTGCCGCGCTCGCGCTCGGCGTCGCCGGCAACGCACTCGCCTGCAGCATCGGTGACTTCGAGGCTGTCGCTTCCTGCGACGGCGCGAAGGCCATCGTCACCGTGTCCGACAGGGACACTACCGCCAACAAGGCCACCATCACGGTCTTCCTCAAGACTTCGGGTGGCGAAAACAAGCAGGTCGGCTCCGGAGACGTCACCGGCCAGCAGGACGGCAAGGCCTCCGTTGCCATCACGCTCACGGAGGACTGGGTTCCCGGGGGCGAGTACCGGGCCCACATCGATGTCCCGACCCGCGTCAACGCGGACAAGGATGTCAAGTCGGTGCCCTCCGAGGCCTGCGCCCCGAAGTCGGAGTCGCCGTCCCCCTCGGCGAGCCCGAAGCCGTCGGAGGCCCCCTCCTCGGAGGCTCCCTCGAACTCGGCCAGTCCCTCCGACTCGGAGAGCAGCGCCGCTCCGGCCACCCCGGGCGACAACCAGCCGTCCGCTGCCGCCGGTGAGTCCAACCTCGCCGAGACCGGTGCGAACTCCAACACCCCGATGATCGCCGGCATCGCCGCCGCGTTCGTCATCGTCGGTGGCGGAGCGGTCTTCTTCGGCATGCGCCGCCGCGGCGCCTCGAAGGCCTGACCCGCGTCCTGAACGACCGTGTGGCCCGCCCCCGTCGAGGGGGCGGGCCACACGGCTGTCCGGGCGGGTCCCTCGCTCGGCCGCCCCGATTCCCGGGAGCCCCGGCGGCGCCTACGCCCCGAGGAGGACGATCTCTTCGGCGTCGAACTCCACCCCGACCACGTCCCCGGGTTCCGGCGCGTCCCGCAGCGCGCACGCGGCCTCCAGCCGGGGCGCGCCCTCCGGCTGAAGCTGTACGGCGACGTGTGTGCCCCGGAAGGTGCGTGCGGCGACCGTGCAGCGCAGCCCGTCGTCCGCGGCCACGAGCCGTACACCGGCGGGCCGTACGAGGAGCGTGCCGGGCCCCTGGGCGGCGCCCTCGGGTACCGGGACCTTGCCCCAGGGGGTGTCGGCGGCCGTCGCGCCCACCGTCGCCCCGACCACGTTGTCGAAGCCGAGGAAGCGGGCCACGAACGCGTCCGCGGGACGCTGCCAGACCTCAAGTGGCGTACCGGACTGGGCGATCCGCCCGTCGCGCATGACCACGACCCGGTCCGCGAGCGCGAAGGCCTCGCCCTGGTCGTGGGTGACGGCGAGCACGGTCGTACCCAACTCGCCGAAGAGGTCGCGCAGTTCGACGACCAGCCGTTCGCGCAGTGAGCGGTCGAGCTGGCCGAGCGGTTCGTCGAGCATCAGCAGCCGGGGGCGCGGCGCGAGGGCGCGGGCCAGTGCCACCCGCTGCTGCTCGCCGCCGGAGAGCGAGGCGACGGCACGGTCCCGCGCTCCGGGCAGACCGACGAGGTCGAGCAACTCCGCCACCCGGGACGCCTGTCCGCTCCTCGACGTGCCGTGCATCCGCAGCCCGAAGGCCACGTTGCCGCCCACGTCCCGCTGCGGGAAGAGCTGATGGTCCTGGAACATCAGGCCGACGCCCCGCTTGTGCGCTGGAACGGCCGCCTGGTCCCGGCCGTCCAGCACCACACGGCCCCCGTCCAGCGGCTGGAGTCCGGCCACCGCCCGCAGCAGCGTGGACTTGCCGCTGCCGCTCGGCCCGAGCACGCACACGATCTCGTGCTCGGCGACATCGAGGTCGACGGCGTCGAGCACTGCCCGGCCGCCGAAGCGTACGGTCGCGCCCCGCAGGCTCAACAGCATCTAGAACTCCCCGGTCCGGTCGGTCCGTACCCGCTCCAGCAGCAAGAGCGCCACCGCGCACACCACCATCAGAATCGTCGAAAGGGCCATGGCCTGGCCGTAGTTGAGATCGCCCGCGCGCCCGAGCAGCCGGGCAACGGCGACCGGCAGCGTCGGGTTGTCGGGCCGTGCGACGAAGACGGTCGCCCCGAACTCCCCGAGGGAGACGGCGAAGGCGAACCCGGCCGCGATCAGCAGCGCCCGCCGCACCATCGGCAGATCGACCTCGCGCCACACCCGCCACGGCGACGCCCCGAGCACGGCAGCGGCCTCCCGCAGCCGCCCGTCCACCGCCCGCAGCACGGGCAGCATCGTCCGTACGACGAAGGGGACACCCACCAGCGCCTGCGCCAGCGGCACCAGGATCCAGCTGGCACGCAGATCCAGCGGCGGCTCGTCCAGGGCGATCAGGAACCCGAAACCCACGGTCACCGCCGAGACGCCGAGCGGCAGCATCAGCAGCGCGTCGAAGCCCCGCATGAGACGGCCGGCGCGCCGGGTGAGGGCCGCGGCGGCCAGACCGCCGATCAGTACGGCGATGGCGGTGGCGGCGAGCGCGTACTCCAGCGAGTTGCCGACCGCCTCGATCGGGGCGACGAGGAAGACACCTCCGTCGTCGTGGGTCAGCGCCCGGTAGTAGCTGAATCCCGGTGCGCCGAGGGACCGCTGGACGAGGACCGCGAGCGGCAGCACGAGGAGGACCGCGATGCTCGCCAGCACGCCCGCGAGGAGCCCCCACTGCCCGGCCCCGCGCGGCCTGCGCGCCGTCGTCTCCGGGGCCACCAGACGCAGCGCGGTCTCCCGGCGGCGTACGGTCGCCGCGTGCACGGCGAGGATCGCCCCCACCGCCACGAACTGGACGATCGTGAGCACCGCCGCCGTCGCGAGATCGAAGATCTCGGAGGTCTGCCGGTAGATCTCGACCTCGAGGGTCGAGAAGGTGGGGCCGCCGAGGATCTGCACCACACCGAACGAGGTGAAGGTGAAGAGGAAGACCATGAGTGCGGCGGCGGCCACGGCCGGCCCGAGCGCCGGCAGCGTCACCCTGCGCCAGGCCGCGAAGCGGGAGGCGCCGAGCACGCGGGCGGCCTCTTCCTGGCGCGGGTCGAGCTGCGACCAGAGCCCGCCGACGGTCCGTACGACGACCGCGTAGTTGAAGAAGACATGCGCCAGCAGGATCGCCCACACCGTGGTGTCCAGGCGTACGCCCCACAGCTCGTCGAGCAGCCCGCCCCGGCCGACCAGCGCGAGGAACGCCGTGCCGACGACCACGGTCGGCAGCACGAAGGGCACCGTGACCACGGCCCGGAGTATCTGCTTGCCCCTGAAATCGAAGCGCGCGAAGACGTACGCGCCGGGGAGCGCCACCAGGAGCGTGAGCGCCGTCGAGGCGAGCGCCTGCCAGGTGGTGAACCACAGCACGTGCCGGATGTCCGGCCGGGTCGCCACGTCCCAGATCCGGCCGAGCTGCCATCCGCCGTCCCCGTGGAGCCCGCGCGAGACGATCGCGGCCACGGGGTAGGCGAAGAAGACCGCGAAGAACGCGACGGGCAGGGCCATCAGCGCGAACCGCGTCACGCCCTGCCCGCGCGCCTTTCCCGAAGCCTTGCCGTCCTCGCCGGTCCCGCCGCCCTCGCCGACCCCGTCGGCCCGGTCCGCGCCGTCCGCGCCGTCGGCTACTTCAGTACGAGCGAGGTCCACGACTTGACCCACTGGTCGCGATCGGCGGCGATCTTCGCGGGCGCCAGGATCTCGGGATCCTTGGCCTGCGGACCGAACCGGGTGAACTCCGCCGGCACCCGCGCCCCCTCACGCACCGGGTAGACGAACATGTTGAGCGGCATGTCCTCCTGGAACTCCTTGGTCAGCAGGAAGTCCAGGAACGCCTTGCCGCCCTTGGCGTTCTTGGCGTGGCTGAGCAGACCCGCGTACTCCACCTGCCGGAAGCAGGTGCCGGCCGCGACCCCGGTCGGGGCGGTGGTGGGCTTCGGCTTGGCGTAGATGACCTCGGCGGGTGGCGACGAGGCGTACGAGACGACGAGCGGGCGGTCGGCCTTGGCCTTCTTGCCGCCGGCGGAACCGGAGAACTCGTCGTTGTACGCCTGCTCCCAGCCGTCCACGACCTTCACCCCGTTGGCCTTGAGCTTCTTCCAGTAGCCCTGCCAGTTGTCGTCGCCGTAGTGCGCGGCGGACCCGAGCAGGAAACCGAGGCCGGGCGAGGACGTGGCGGCGTTCTCGGTCACGAGGAGATTCTTGTACGCGGGCTTGACCAGGTCGTCGAAGGACTGCGGCGGCGCCAGCTTGTGCTCGCTGAAGTAGGCCTTGTCGTAGTTGACGCAGATGTCGCCCGTGTCGATGGGGGTGACCCGGTGCTTGTCCTGGTCGGTCCGGTACTCGGGCATGACCAGGTCCGCGCCCTTGGCCGCGTACGGCTGGAACAGCCCGTTGTCGAGCGCGCGGGAGAGCAGGGTGTTGTCGACGCCGAAGAAGACGTCGCCCTGCGGGTTGTCCTTGGTCAGGATCGCCTTGTTGACGGCCTGCCCGGCGTCGCCGTCCATGAGGACGCGGACCTTGTAGCCGGACCGCTTCTCGAAGTCCTTGAGCACGCTCTTCGACACGAGCCACGAGTCGTGGCTGACGAGCGTGATCGTCTTCGAGTCGCCCGAGCCGGCGGTGTCGGACGAGCCGCACGCGGACAGCGCGGGCAGCGCGACGAGACCGAGCCCGACGGCCAAGGCCGCGAACCGCCTGCCGGCGCTGGTGGTGGTGCTCACTGATTCCTCCTGGGTGACCAGGAAGAGACGCGGCCCCGCCCGGGACCTCTGACGGTTCCCGGGCAGGGCGCAACAGCTTGAGTAATGACCGAACTTCCTACCCAGAATGACCTGGGCAAGGTTCAGAGGGTCTGCGGTCTGTCCCGCACTCTCAGCGCTGTGGCGCTCCCCTGTCGGAATATGAAGATGTCGGAATATGAAGGCGTACTGACCCGACTCAGACTACCGCTCGGTCGCGGCGAGCTGACCACACGCTCCGTCGATCTCCTGGCCCCGGGTGTCCCGGACGGTCACCGGCACGCCATGGGCCGCGATGGCCTCGACGAAGGCCTTCTCGTCCTCGGGCCGCGAGGCGGTCCACTTCGAGCCCGGGGTCGGGTTCAGCGGGATGAGGTTGACATGCACGGGCTTGCCCTTGAGCATCCGCCCGAGCCGGTCACCACGCCACGCCTGGTCGTTGATGTCCCGGATCAGGGCGTACTCGATCGACAGGCGCCGCCCGGACTTCGCCGCGTACTCCCACCCGGCGTCCAGCACCTCGCGCACCTTCCACCGCGTGTTCACGGGTACGAGGGTGTCGCGCAGCTCGTCGTCGGGAGCGTGCAGGGAGATCGCGAGCCGGCACTTGAAGCCCTCGTCGGAGAACCGGTTGATGGCGGGGACCAGCCCGACCGTCGACACGGTGATACCGCGCTGCGAGAGCCCGAGCCCGTCCGGCTCGGAGTCGGTGAGGGCCCGGATCGCCCCGACCACCCGCTTGTAGTTGGCGAGCGGCTCGCCCATCCCCATGAAGACGATGTTGCTCAGCCGCGCCGGACCGCCGGGGATCTCGCCGTCGCGGAGCGCCCGCATACCGTCGACGATCTGGTGCACGATCTCGCCGGTCGACAGGTTCCGGTCGAGGCCGGCCTGTCCGGTGGCGCAGAAGGGGCAGTTCATCCCGCAGCCCGCCTGCGAGCTGATGCACATGGTCACCCGGTCCGGGTAGCGCATCAGCACGGACTCGACGAGCGTGCCGTCGAAGAGCCGCCACAGGGTCTTGCGGGTGGTGTCCTGGTCGGTCGACAGATGCCGTACGACCGTCATCAGCTCGGGAAGCAGTGCCTCCTGGAGCTTGCCGCGCGAGGCGGCCGGGATGTCCGTCCACTCGGCGGGGTCGTGCGCGTACCGGGCGAAGTAGTGCTGCGAGAGCTGCTTGGCACGAAACGGCTTCTCACCGATCGCGGCAACAGCCTCTTTGCGCTCGGCAGGCGTGAGATCGGCAAGGTGCCGCGGCGGCTTCTTGGCTCCGCGCGGCGCTACAAAGGTGAGTTCTCCGGGCTTAGGCATGGCTGTACCAGTGTCGCAGATCGAATGGTGTGACCTGGGGCCCGAACGGTGGGGTGGTGGCCGTCGCTCCCCCGGGTCCGTCCTCGGGCCGCCGCGGGACGGCCCGAGGGCGCCCATGAACGCCCTGGGGGACACCCGCGAACGGCCTACCGGCCACGAGCCGGCCCACTGCGAGCCCCGCGGGGACCCGGGGCCCGGTGGACCCGGCAATCCCGGCCGGCCCCGCGGACCCGCAATCCCGGCCGGCCCGGCAGACCCGGGACCCGGGTTCCGAAGTCCGGCCGGCCCCGGAACCCGGCCCGAGCACCCTCGGTCTCGGTCAGGCGAACTGGCCGGGACGGTAGCTGCCCGCCGGCTGCTGGACGATCACGTTTCCGCGGTTGAAGGCGTTGATGATCGAGATGCAGCACACCAGGGCGGCGAGTTGCTCCTCGTCGTAGTACTTGGCGGCGTTCGCCCAGCACTCGTCCGTGACACCGCCGGCCGCGTCGGCGATCCGCGTGCCCTGCTCCGTCAGCTCCAGGGCGGCCCGCTCGGCGTCGGTGAACACCGTCGCCTCGCGCCAGGCCGCGACCAGGTTGAGGCGCACCGAGGTCTCCCCCGCGGCGGTGGCGTCCTTGGTGTGCATGTCGGTGCAGAAACCGCAGCCGTTGATCTGGCTGGCGCGCAGCTTCACCAGCTCCTGCGTCGCGGCCGGCAGGGTGGAGTCCTCCAGCGCCCTGCCGGCCGCGACGATGTGCTTCGTGAACTTGGCCGCGACCGGGCTGGCGAAGAGGTTCAACCGAGCTTCCATGGTGGGCTCCTGTGTCGTCGTTCGTGGTTACACCCCTTCGACGGAACAGCTCCGCACGATGTGACACGGCTCCATGTGACCTGCGTCTCCCACCACGAGCTCAGGGTTCGCCGTCACAGGACGACAGGCGGGATGCTGCGGTGGAGTCGCACCAAGGCCTAGAATCGAATATGTGTACGAAAAAGCGTCCCGCCTGGAGTACCTGCGCAGTGTCCGCGCCTGGCTGCTCCGGCAACTGCGCCGCACCGACGACACCATCGCCGAGCTGGAGCGCCAGGAGGTCGCCGCCACTCGCGCGGCCCGCACGTCGCCCCCGCCGCCGCGCGATGGAAGGTCGCGACGCGACGGACAGGCGGCGCCAAGGCCACTCCCGACGCCGTCCACACGGGCGACTGCGGGATGGCCGGGAAGAACACGAAGCCACTCGCACGTGAGCAGGCACTCCGGGCGATCACCGAAGACGGCGTCACGGCATGCCCGTACTGCCGCCCCGACACGGATCTGGGTGCCCTGTGGACCACGAACACGCGCAGCCGAGCGACGAACACGCACAGCCGAACCACGAACACCACGGACAGGCACGGGCCGACGGCGTATCCACCGCGCCCATCACCATCGGCCGCCCGGCCGGGAGCGGCGGCCGCCGGGTGACGATCCGCGGCCTGAGCGCCGGCGTCGCCCACAGCGACGTCGACGTGGTCGAGTTCCTGCGCCGCGCGGGCCTCCCGGACGCGTGGGAGTTCCTCGACGATCCGCGCTGGGTTCAATGGCAGGACGGCCGGCCTCACACATACGACGCCACCCCTCCCGGTCACGGGGATCACGGTGAGGTGACCGGGTGACCGGAAGGGGTGGCGTGGTGTCGTACACGCGTGCGTCGTAGACGCATGCGGAAAAACGATCAGCCGGATCCGACGAAGAGCACCAGCAGCAGCCAGACGACCGGAGCCGTCGGGAGCAGGGAGTCCAGCCGGTCCATGATGCCGCCGTGGCCCGGCAGCAGGGTGCCCATGTCCTTGATGCCGAGATCCCGCTTGATCATGGACTCGCCGAGGTCACCGAGCGTGGCGCTGGCCGCGACCGCGAGGCCGAGGATCAGGCCCTGCCACCAGGTGCCGTCGTCGATCAGGAACTGCATGCACAGAGCACCCGCCACCATCGCGAAGCTGACCGCTCCGAACAGACCCTCACGGGTCTTCCCGGGGCTGATCCGCGGCGCCAGCTTGTGCTTGCCGAAGCGCCAGCCGACCGCGTACGCGCCCGTGTCGCTGACGACGGTCAGGAGCAGGAAGGTGAGCACGCGGCGCGGACCGTCGTCGGCCGTGAGCATCATGGAGACGAAGGTCGCCAGGAACGGCACGTAGAAGGCCGCGAAGACCCCCGCCGTGACGTCCTTCAGATAGCCCTCTGGCGGTTCCGTCATCCGCCAGACCAGGACGGCCAGCGCGGTGAGCGCCATGGCCACCCAGGCGCCCTCGGCACCGCGTACGTACCCGGAGACCACCATGGCGGCCCCGCCGAGCGCGAGCGGCACGAGAGGCGCCTTGATGCCCTTGCGCTCCTCCAGCCGTGAGGTGAGCTCCCAGAGCCCCACCACCACGGCGACCGCTATCACGCCGACGAAGACGGCCTTGACGACGAACAACGACGCGACGATCACCGCGCCCAGCCCGACGCCCACTCCTATGGCAGCGCCCAGGTCGCGTCCCGCACTCTTCTTCTGAGGTGCGGGGGCGGGCTCTGGGGCGGCGCTGGGCATGGGCTCCTGCGGGCTCTGCGGATTGTGAGACGGATCCCCATAGGGCGCCGTCGGCGGTGTGTCGTCGCGGACCGAGGGGCCGCTCGACCGAGCGGCCCCACTGTCGTCATCCTGGTCTCCGCCGTGTGCGGGTACTTCGGGCACGGTGGGCATGGGCCGAGTGTGCTGCGCGTCATGCGCATCGTACGTGGGACCCGCCGGGTCTGCCCCCTGGACAGGCCCCTGCTCGGACGGCCCCCAGTACCCGGCTTGTGGCGGCGCCCCCCAGGAAGAGTCGTTCATCAGACCTCGAGCAGCTCCGCCTCTTTGTGCTTCAGGAGCTCGTCCACCTGGGCGACGTACTTCGCCGTGGTGTCGTCGAGCTCCTTCTCCGCGCGGCGGACCTCGTCCTCGCCGGACTCCTTGTCCTTGACGAGCTTGTCGAGAGCGTCCTTGGCCTTGCGGCGCACGGCGCGGATCGAGACCTTGGCGTCCTCGCCCTTGGTCCGCGCGACCTTGATGTAGTCCTTGCGACGCTCTTCGGTCAGCTCGGGGAACGTCACCCGGATGATGTTGCCGTCGTTGCTGGGGTTGACGCCCAGGTCGGAGTCGCGGATGGCCTGCTCGATGTTGCGCAGGGCGCTCTTGTCGAACGGGGTCACCACCGCCATGCGCGGCTCCGGAACCGAGAACGAGGCCAGCTGGTTGATCGGCGTCAGCGCGCCGTAGTAGTCGGCCACGATCTTGTTGAACATCGCCGGGTGCGCACGGCCGGTGCGGATCGCGGCGAAGTCCTCCTTGGCGACCACGACGGCCTTCTCCATCTTCTCCTCGGCCTCGAGGAGGGTCTCTTCGATCACCACTTGCTCCTGCGTGTCTTGAGTAGGCCCGGCAGCTGTTTCCTCGTCGGGGTTCGCGGCCGGCTGCGTCGCGTCTTGTTCCTGCACGGTTCCGGACCGGCAGGACATTGTCCATCCCCCGGTCGGGGTCCGTCCTGGACCGGAAGTCGCACCCGGTCCAGCAGCATTACCCGTCAGGCCCGGCCGCTCTGGTCGCCCACGAGTGTGCCGATCTTCTCACCCTTGACGGCCCGCGCGATATTCCCCTCCGCCAGCAGTTCGAAGACCAGGATCGGCAGGTTGTTGTCCCGGCACAGCGTGATGGCGGTCATGTCGGCGACCTTGAGGTCCCGGGTGATGACCTCGCCGTAGCTGAGCGAGTCGAACTTGACGGCCTCGGGGTTGGTCTTCGGGTCGGAGTCGTAGACCCCGTCCACACCGTTCTTGCCCATGAGGAGCGCCTCGGCGTCGATCTCCAGGGCCCGCTGGGCGGCGGTGGTGTCGGTGGAGAAGTACGGCATGCCCATACCGGCACCGAAGATGACCACACGGCCCTTCTCCAGGTGCCGCACGCCGCGCAGCGGGATGTACGGCTCCGCGACCTGGCCCATGGTGATGGCGGTCTGGACGCGGCTGTCGATGCCCTCCTTCTCCAGGAAGTCCTGGAGGGCGAGGCAGTTCATGACCGTGCCGAGCATGCCCATGTAGTCGGAGCGCGCCCGGTCCATGCCGCGCTGCTGGAGTTCGGCCCCGCGGAAGAAGTTGCCGCCGCCGATGACGACGGCGATCTGGGCACCGCCGCGCACGACGGCCGCGATCTCGCGGGCGATCTTGTGCACCACGTCGGGGTCGACGCCCAGTCCGCCGCCCCCGGCGAACGCCTCGCCGGAAAGCTTCAGCAGAAAGCGGCCCGCGCCTTTGCCGTCGTCGCTCTTCTCGCCCTTGTCGGCCTGGGTGGTGGTCATGGAGATCTCCTCATGGTGCACATACGAAGAAGGCCATTGCCGGTGGGGTGTTGTTCGCATCCCATGCTCGGCAATGGCCTCCTCGTCAGATCTGCTGTCGTCCGGCACACACGCGTGGGTGCCGGCGCACGCGGACGACTGCTCTCGACCCTATAGGGGTCGCGCGTCGATCGCGGTACGGACTCAGATGCCGACCTTGATGCGCGAGAAGCGCTTCAGGGTGACACCGGCCTCGTCCAGAACCTTCTGGACGGACTTCTTGTTGTCGAGCGCGTACGGCTGACCGAGGAGGGTGGCCTCCTTGAAGAAGCCGTTGACGCGACCCTCGACGATCTTCGGGAGGGCGGCCTCGGGCTTGCCCTCGGCGCGGGTGGTCTCCTCGGCGACGCGACGCTCGGTCTCGACGACCTCGGCCGGAACGTCCTCCTTGGAGAGGTACTTCGGCGCGAAGGCGGCGATGTGCTGCGCGATGCCCTTGGCGAGGTCGGCGTCGGCCTTGTCCAGCTCGACCAGAACACCGATCTGCGGGGGCAGGTCGGGCATGGTGCGGTGCATGTACGCGGACACGAACGCGCCGGAGAACTGGGCGAAGCGGTCCAGGACGATCTTCTCGCCCAGGTTCGCGTTGGCCTCGTCGACGAACGCCTGAACCGTCTTGCCGGGCTCGATCTCGGAGCCGAGGAGCGCCTCGATGTCGGCCGGCGACGTCTTGACGACGTGCTGGGCGATCTCGTTGGCGACGGCCTGGAACTTCTCGCCCTTGGCGACGAAGTCCGTCTCGCACTTCAGCTCGACCAGGACACCGGAGGTGTTGTCGTCAGCGATGATGGAGACCACGGCGCCGTTCTCGGCGGAGCGGCCCTCGCGCTTGGCGACGCCCTTCTGGCCCTTGATCCGCAGCGCCTCGACGGCCTTGTCGACGTTGCCGTCGGACTCGTCCAGCGCCTTCTTGCAGTCCATCATGCCGGCGCCGGTGAGCTCACGGAGCTTCTTGACGTCGGCGGCGGTGTAGTTCGCCATGATTCCTGGAATCTCTCTCGAAGTCTGAAGATCTACGGGACGAACGGCGGGGGCTTTGTGCCCCCGCCGTTCACAAACCCGAAGGGGTGAGGGGTCAGGCCTGCTCGGCGTCCGCGGCGGGGGCCTCGGCGACGGGCGCCTCGGCAGCAACCTCGGCCTCGGCGGCGGGGGCCTCGACGGCCTCAGCCTCGGCGGGGGCCTCGGCCTGCTCGGCGTCGGCGACCTTCTCCGTCTCGGCGGAGGTCTGGACCTCGGCGTCGTCGGCCTTCTTCTCGCCCTCGAGCAGGTCGCGCTCCCACGCGGCGAGCGGCTCGCCCGCGGCCTTGTCACCCGCGGCCTTGCCGGCGCCCGAGCGGGAGATGAGGCCCTCGGCGACGGCGTCGGCGATCACGCGGGTGAGCAGGGTGACGGAGCGGATCGCGTCGTCGTTGCCCGGGATCTTGTAGTCGACCTCGTCGGGGTCACAGTTGGTGTCGAGGATGGCGACGACCGGGATGTTGAGCTTCCGGGCCTCACCGACCGCGATGTGCTCCTTCTTGGTGTCCACGATCCAGACGGCGCTGGGCACCTTCTGCATCTCGCGGATACCACCGAGGGTCTTCTCCAGCTTGGCCTTCTCGCGCGAGAGCACGAGAAGCTCCTTCTTGGTGAGACCCGAGGCCGCGACGTCCTCGAAGTCGATCTGCTCAAGCTCCTTGAGGCGCTGCAGACGCTTGTAGACGGTGGAGAAGTTGGTGAGCATGCCGCCCAGCCAGCGCTGGTTGACGTAAGGCATGCCGACGCGGGTGGCCTGCTCGGCGATGGCCTCCTGCGCCTGCTTCTTCGTGCCGACGAACATGACCGTGCCGCCGTGGGCGACGGTCTCCTTGACGAACTCGTAGGCGCGGTCGATGTACGACAGCGACTGGAGCAGGTCGATGATGTAGATGCCGTTGCGCTCCGTGAAGATGAAGCGCTTCATCTTCGGGTTCCAACGACGGGTCTGGTGACCGAAGTGGACGCCGCTTTCCAGCAGCTCCCGCATCGTGACGACGGCCATGGCCGTTCTCCTCGGTGTTCTCGGTTGTACCGCGTGTGCCGGACGGCACGCGCGCCTGACGCCCGCGGTGCGCCTTGCCACAAAGGACCGAGAGGCGCTGACACCGGTCGCTGACGACCAGGTGCCGGGGCGTGCGAAGTCGACTCGGTGACCCGAATCGCCATCAGAAGTGTACGGGACCCGAGAGGGGGCAGGTGACGCCGCTGTCCACAACCGGCCGGTACTCCACAGATCCCGGCCACGATCCGCCCGATGCGGGACCGTTCCCGCATGCGAGTGAACCGATGTGCGCGTACGTGGCCGGGACTCCTCCTCGGTCTGACGGTGGCCGTCCTGGGCGCGCCGACCCCGTTGGCACGGGCCGAGGGCAGCGGCCCCGCGCCACCGGCCCCCGCGTCACCGGCCCCGGCCCCCACGCCTGCGGCCGACCCCTCGGTCCCGGCGCTCGCCCGCGGCTGGCCCGTGGGTGTCCGGCCGTTCGTCGTACGGGGCTGGGAACCGCCGGCGACGGCCTACTCCCGGGGTCATCGCGGTGTCGACCTCGCGGCAGTCCCCGGCGTCCCGGTGCGGGCCGTCGCACCCGGCCGGGTGTCGTTCGCCGGCAGGGTCGCGGGCCGCGGGGTCGTCTCGGTGGAGCTGTCGGGCACGGGGGAGCCCCCGCTGCGGACGACGTACGGCCCGGTGCGGGCGTCGGTGCGCAAGGACGAGGAGGTCCTCGCGGGCGAGGCTCTCGGCACGCTGGAGGCGGCGGACGCGCACTGCGGACCGACGGCCTGCCTCCACTGGGGCCTGCTGAGAGGCAGGACGTACCTGAACCCGCTGTCGCTGCTCCCGCCCTGGCTCCTGAACACGGGCCCGTCCCGCCTGCTGCCTCTCCACGGACCGCCCGCGGACCCCTGACCGACCGAAGGCCGACAGGTGTCCGGGAAGCGTGTCGAAGCGGCCCCTGGAACCGAGGGGCCCTTGCCGTGGGTCGGGGCCGAGACGCCGCGGCCGGCCGGAGTCAGCCCCGGACGCCGCGCAGGGCCATCGCCACGGCCGCCTCCGTGATCGCGGAGGGGTCCTCGGCGGCGCCCAGCTCGATGCGCCGCACCGCGGCGTCGACCACGCCCTGCAGGAGCATCGCGGCCAGCCGCGGCTCGGCGTGCCCCATCTCGGCGAGCGCCTCACCGATCATCGTGACCAGCCCGCCGTGCGCCGCCCGGATCTTCTCCCGGGCCCCCGCGTCGAGTTCGCTGGCGGAGATGGCGACCACGGCCCGGTGCCGCCGGTCCCCGACCAGGGCCAGCTGTCGGCGTACGTACGCCTCGACCGTCCCCTCGGGGCCGTCCGCCGAGGCCATCGCGGCCGAGACCTCGGCCGCCCAGACGGGAAAGTCGACCTCGCACAGTTCCTCGACGACGGCCGCCCTGGACCGGAAGTACTCGTACACGGAGGAACGCGCGAGCCCCGTGCGCTCGGCGAGCGCGGGGAAGGTCAGCGCCTCCGTCCCGCCCTCGGACAACAGGGACCGCGCAGCGTCCAGCAGGGCGGCTCGCTGCATCGACCGGTGCTCGGCCACGGAGGCCGCTCGAATCCTTGGCACGTCAACCACTGTACGGACGCACCGCCGCGGACGGGAACCACTCCACCGAGCCGACCGCGGTGGCGGCCGCCGCACCGGTCCCGGCGCCAGGACGGCGAGGGGACCCGGCACGGCGGCACCACCCGGCTCAGCGTCCGAAACTGGCCAGCTTGGCACGCAGCTGAAGCACCGACTTGGTGTGGATCTGGCTCACCCGGCTCTCGGTCACCCCGAGCACGTTGCCGATCTCCGCGAGCGTGAGCCCTTCGTAGTAGTAGAGCGTGACCACGGTCTTCTCCCGGTCGGGCAACGTGTTGATCGCCCGTGCCAGCAGCCTCCGCAGCTCCCGGTCCTCGGCCACCTCGACCGGATTGTCGGCGGCGGTGTCCTCCAGCGTGTCCATCAGACTCAGCCGGTCGCCGCCCTCGCCACCGACGTGCAGCAGCTCCTCCAGAGCGACCACATTGGCCAGCGACAACTGACTGAACACCGCGTGGAGTTCCTCCACTCCGATGCCCATCTCGGCGGCCACCTCGCCCTCCGAGGGGGTGCGCCGCAGCCGAGCCTCCAGCGTCGCGTAGGCGCGCTCCACGTTGCGCGCCTTCTGCCGCACCGACCGCGGGATCCAGTCCAGCGCCCGCAGTTCGTCGATCATCGCGCCGCGGATGCGGGTGATCGCGTACGTCTCGAACTTGATCTCCCGTTCGATGTCGAACTTCTCGATCGCGTCGATCAGCCCGAACACCCCCGACGAGACGAAGTCCGCCTGCTCGACATTGGCCGGCAGCCCCACGCTGACCCGGCCCGCGACGTACTTCACCAGCGGTGAGTAATGCAGGATCAGCTGCTCCCGCAGCCGCTCGTCGCCGGTCGATTTGTACGACCGCCACAGTTCGTCGAGCGTCGAGGGCGCGGGCGGGCGCACCCTGCCGCCGTCGCGGGCGGCTGGCGGAATCGCCGTCCGGTCGGACCCGGAGGTGTGCTGGGGCATTCGTCGCCTTGTGCCGTTCTGCCGTGAGCTGGGGGCCTGGGTGTCCTGTCGGCGTCATGCCGAGATCGCGTGCCTGCTTCGGATTCTTGTGAGCGTAGCGTGACTGGGCTGTCGCAGTGCGCGAAGCGCAGGCCGTCACCCGCACGCGAAACCTTTCCCCGGGGCACCTCCCGAAGTCGCGACGGTTGCCCTGCGTGACCAACGAAGGTCGCCAACTGCAAGGATTACCAGGCGTGTCGGCATTCCCCCGGACGGCCGAACACGCTCGGTCAGCATCCCTCCCGATCACCTCGGACGGAGGCCGTGGCCTGGCGTGTCAACTTCCAGCCGTCGCCGTGTCGTTCGACGAATCCAAGTGCTCGGAGTTCGTACAGTCTCCCGACCGCGTCGTCCGTGCTGGTCGCCGCTCTCCGGGCGATTTCCTCGGCTCCGGCCGGATCCCGCGACGGCAGGGCGGCCAGGACGCGCCCCGCACCCGGGTGCAGCAGGTCGCGCGGCAGAACGGGCCCGCGCCGGTCCGGGGCCAGCTCGCCCATGTCACCGACCAGCTCCGCGACTTCCGCCGCGTCCGAGACGAGGACGGCTTCGCCGCGCAGCAGTTCGTGCACCCCGGCCGACAGTCCGCTGGTGACGGGCCCTGGCACGCCTATCGTGAACCGGCCCAGCCGCTGTGCCGCACGGGCCGTGACGAGCGCTCCGCTGCGGTACGCCGCCTCGACGACCACGGTGCCCCGGGTGAGCGCCGCGATGACCCGGTTCCTGAGGATGAATCTGCTCGGTGTCGGGTGCTCACCGGGCGGCAACTCGCCCACCACGAGACCCTGTTCCGCGATCCTGGTGATCAACTGAGTGTGTCCGCGCGGGTAGGGCCGGTCGACTCCGCAGGCGAGCACGGCGACGGTGGCTCCGCCCGCCCCGAGGGCGCCGCGGTGCGCGGCACCGTCGATGCCGTAGGCACCGCCGGACACCACCACCCAGCCCCGCTCGGCGAGCCCGGCGCCGAGGGTGGCCGCCATGTGCGCGCCGTACTCGGTGCAGGCCCGGGCGCCGACGACGGCGACGGACCGCAGCGCCCACAACCGCAGTCCGGCCCGCCCCCGCACCCACAGTCCGACGGGCCGGGCATCGCCCAGGTCGTCGAGCTGCGCGGGCCATTCGGGTTCGCCGGGACAGACGAACCGCACCCCGGCGTCCCGCGCCTGGGCGAGGTCCCGCTCCGGGTCGGCCCGCCCGGCTCTGGCCCTCAGTCCCGCCCATCGCTTGTCGGTCATTCCCCGCGGCTGCCCCAGGTCCCCGTACAGCCACAGAACCGCCTCCGGGGCCCCGACTTCCCGAATCCAGCGCCCGCAGACCTCGTCGCCCGGTTCGAGGACCCGGGAGAGCGTGACGCGGGCCCTGCGCTCGACGTCGCCCGTCATGCCGGCGAGCCGATCGCCATCGGTACCCCGCGCGGGATTCCGGTGCGCAGCTGGAGGGCCAGGGCGACGTCTCCCGCGTCGGGCCGGTCGTGTCCCGACAGGTCCGCGACCGTCCAGGCGACACGGAGCACCCGGTCCAGCCCGCGGGCCGTCAGCAGCCCGCGCTCCAGGCCTCGCTCGGCCTCGTCCATCGCTCCCGCCCGCGCCTGCCATCGGCCGCGCAGCTCGCGTCCCGGGACCTCACTGTTGATGTGCCAGGGGGTTCCCGCCAGGCGCTCGGCGGCCCGCTCGCGGGCGGCGAGGACCCGGTCCGCGACCGTCTTCGTCGACTCGCCCCGTGCTCCGCGCGCGGTGAGCTCGGCCCGGGTGACCGGCTCGGCCTCCACCCGCAGATCGACCCGGTCGAGCAGCGGCCCGGAAAGCCTCGCCTGATAGCGGCGGATGACGGAGGGCGGGCACTCGCAGAAGTCGTTCGTCGTGCCGAAGCGCCCGCAGGGGCAGGGGTTGGCGGCCAGGACCATCAGGAACTTCGCGGGGAAGCGGACGACACCGGCGCTGCGCGCGATCACCACGTGGCCCGCCTCCAGGGGCTGCCGCAGGGCGTCCAGCGCGAAGCCGCTGAACTCCGGTGCCTCGTCGAGGAAGAGCACTCCGCGATGCGACAGGGACACCGCGCCGGGCCGTGCCAGCCCCTTGCCCCCGCCGACGAGCGCCTGCATGGTCGCGGAATGGTGGGGTGCGCAGTACGGCGCGACGTCCACCATCGGTTTGCCGGGCGGCAGCAGGCCGGCGACGGAGTGGATCGCCGTCACCTCCAGGGATTCCTGCCGGGACAGCCGCGGCATGATGGACGGCATCCGCTCGGCCAGCATCGTCTTGCCCGCGCCCGGTGGCCCTTGGAGGAAGACGTGGTGCCCGCCGGCCGCCGCCACCTCCATCGCGGTGCGCGCCGACAGCTGGCCGACGACGTCGCCGAGGTCGTGGTCCCGGTCGTGTTCCGGAACGGCGATGCCGCACAGGCCGGTGGCCTCGCCCGTGCCGGGCACGCGCAGGCCGGCCAGCAGCGGGTCCGGCCGGCCCTGCTCGTCCGGTTCCTCCTCGGGCACCGGTTCGTCGGCCAGCACCGCGATCAGCTGGCGCAGGCTGCGGACGCCGAGCACCGAGACCCCCGGTACCAGTGAGGCCTCGGCGGCCGCGCACTCCGGCACGACCACCTGCTCGTATCCGGCGTCCGCCGCGGCGAGGACGGCCGGCAGGATGCCCCGGACCGGCCGCACCCTGCCGTCGAGCCCCAGCTCCCCGATCATCACGATGTCGGAGAGCACGCGGGGATCGATCCGCTCGGCGGCGCCCAGCACCGCACAGGCGACGGCGAGATCGAAGCCCGAGCCCCCCTTGGGCACGGAGGCCGGACTCAGCCCCACCGTCAGCTTCTTCTGCGGCCAGGACGCACCGGAATTGACCACCGCGGCCCTGACCCGGTCCCGGCTCTCCGTCAGGCTCTTGTCGGGGAGCCCCACCAGCGTGAAGGCCGCGATGCCCGGCTCCAGGTCCGCCTGGACCTCGACGACGACGCCCTCCACACCCACCAGGGCCACCGAACACGTACGCGCGAATCCCATCAGGCCACCCCCCGCGCGTGCTCGACCACGGGCGCGCCGCGTTCGGGGATCAGGACACCGATCAGGTCGATGCGGACGCCGCCGGGCGGTGCTCCGCCGTGTTCCTGGAGCCAGCGTTCGGCCAGGCCGCGCAGGCGCAGGGCCTTCGCCGGTGTGACAGCCTCCATCGGATGCTGGAACGCGCCCACCCTGCGGGTCTTGACCTCGCAGACGACCAGCGAGTCGCCGTCCCGGGCCACGATGTCGATCTCGCCGGTCCTGCCGCAGCGCCAGTTGCGGGCCAGGATCGTCATTCCGGTCCCGGTCAGCCGTCGCGCGGCCAGTTCCTCGCCGTACACGCCCAGTGCGTTACGGGCCTCGGATGTCCTCATGTCGGCACCACCTCCGGCACCGACACTGAGGCCGCGTCACCCAGCTATTGGATCTTGGTGGACGAGCGGGTGACTGTGGAAATCTCCGTCACCCGCACGAGCCACCACCACGATCACCGCTCGCCGGCCGGCCGGTCGGGGAAACAGTCGGCTCAGGACTCCCGCCCCTCCCCCGGCCTCCGTCCCTCAGCCCCCAGTCCCCAGCCGTCGTCCCGCGGTCCGGACTTCAGCCGCCAGGATCAGCCGCCCGGCAGCTCCAGGTCGCTCTTGTTCAGCTCCTCGATGTTCACGTCCTTGAACGTGAGGACGCGCACCTGCTTCACGAAACGGGCAGGCCGATACATGTCCCACACCCAGGCATCCGCCATGGACACCTCGAAAAACACCTCACCCTGGACCGAGTGCACCTGCATCTCGTAGTCGTTGGTGAGGTAGAAGCGCCGTTCGGTCTCGATCACATATTTGAACAGACCGACGACGTCGCGGTACTCCCGATAGAGCTTCAGCTCCATCTCGGTCTCGTACTTCTCGAGGTCCTCGGCGCTCATGGCATGTTCCCCTTCAGCCGTGCGTCCCCCTATTGTGCGCCAGCCCCGAGAGCCCCTAGACGATTTCCGTGTCGAGGACCTCGGGCGTGGCCGGGGGACCCTCGTCGAGCACCCTGCGCAGCAGCCCGGCGAGCTTGGTCGGATACACCGTCTCATGTGCCTCGGTCAGTTCCTGGCACGTCCACCAGCGCGCTCCGGCGACGCTGCGCCGCTCCAGGTCCGTCAGCCCCGCGGCCGCCGTGGCGGTCTGGGTCGTACGGGCCAGGAAGTACCACTCGTCCTGGTCCCAGCGCCGCCCCGCGAACGGGAACGAGCAGATCCGCCGCCACAGCACCGGGCCCAGGTCGACCTCTGTGATACCGGTCTCCTCCACGAGTTCGCGCAGGGCCGCCTGCTCCCGGGTCTCGTCGCCCTCCAGACCTCCGCCCGGCGTGAACCACCAGTCGTCCGAGGGATCGTCCGGCTCGTGACCGTGCAGCAGCAGGACGCGGTCCAGCGGGTCGAGGAGGACGACCCGGGCGACCTTGCGCAACGCGCCTCGGTGCGGACCCTCGTCCCCCCGTGCCGCCTCAGCGGGCACCGGCTGGCTCCGTGCGGGCGCGGGAACGTCCCGCCAGCTTGGCCACCGGCCCGTACGCCGCGCCACCCAGCACGAGCACGGCGCCCGCGATCACCAGGGCGACCATCGTGGGGAGCGGTCCCTGCTGGGACAGACCGCCGAGCACCTTGAAGCCGGTGGGGCGTTCGAGCATGCCGTTCATCGGCCAGGCGATGGCGTCGACGCGGGCGGTCACGGCGCTGCGCGCCACGGTTCCGCTGGCCGCGTCCGTCAGATGCGCGGTGGAGTCCAAGGAGCCCCGCCGCTCGTCGCCGAGCAGGAACAGCCGTCCCTCCGGGACCTTCACGGTCGGGAAGCCGGTGATCTCGGCGAGGCTTCCGGCGGCCAGATACGTCTCGTCGATCTGCTTTCCGTTGACGGTCAGCTTGCCGTTGGTGCAGCAGGCGACGGTGTCGCCGCCGACGGCGACCACGCGCTTGACCACGGACGAGTTGGTGACCCAGGTCTTGTCCTTGAAGACGACGACGTCACCCCGCCGGATCTCGCTTCCGTCGACGCGCTGAGCCAGCACCCGGTCGCCGATGTTGATCGTCGGCGCCATCGAGCTCGTAGGGACGGTGTAGGGCAGATAGACCACCGCTGCCCAGCCGAACCCGACCAGGAACAGCACCAGGCCCAACGCGACGGCCAGCCCGGACAGCCGCTGTCCCGTCCTGCTGCCCGCCGGGGCCTTGCCTGCGACGCCGCTGCGCGGGGCCGTACGTGTTGCGCTCTCGCCACCCATGAGCCCGCACCTTACCCGGGGGTACGGTCCGGGGTCAGCCCCCGTCGGGAACACGATCACCGGCGGGGACGGGATCCATGGGGCTCGTGCCCTGGGGCCTGTGCCGTGAGGTTCGTACCTTGAGGTTCGTGCCCTGAGGTTCGTGCCGGCCGCCCCGCCGCCCCGCCCGGTCCGCCCCGCCGCCCCGCCCGGTCCGCCATCCGCCACCGGCCACCGGCTTCCGGCCACCGGCCACCGGCTTCCGGCTTCCGGCTGAAACGAGCGGGGCCGACCGCCCCGGTGATCCGGAGAGGCCGGCCCCGAAGGCCGAGCGGTGTCTCAGTCGTCCTTGGACGCCCTGCGCTTGCGTCGCACCAGCACGAGCGGCGCGGCGCCCAGCAGCGCCACGGCACCCGGCGAGGTGACCGCCGCGGCCGCCTGGTCGCTCAGACCCGCCTGGTCGAAGGTGTCCGGGACCGGAAGGGTGCCCCAGCGGTTGATCGGCCAGGCCTTGACGATGGCACGGCCGACGACGTCGTTCACGGGCACCATGCCGTGGTGCTTGTCCGACTGGTTGTAGCGCGAGTCCCGCGAGTTCTGGCGGTGGTCACCCATCACCCAGATCATGCCCTTGGGAACCTTGACCTTGAACTGGCCGCCGTCCTCGTCCTGGCTGCACGGGGTGTTCCCGGCGTACACGTACGACGACTCGTTGAGCGCCTTGCCGTTGACCATCAGCGGGCCGGTGTTCTTGCACTCGATCGTGTCGCCGCCCACGCCGATGACCCGCTTGATGAGGTCCTTCTCCTCGGCGGACGGCATCAGGCCGATCCAGCTCAGGACCGTCTGCAGGGCGTTCGGGTTGGCCGTGGGCTCGCCCGCCAGCCAGTTGTCCGGGTCGTGGAAGACGACGACCTCTCCGCGCTGCGGCTCCGAGCCGAACCACGGAGTCAGCTTGTCGACCAGGACGCGGTCACCCTGCTGGAGGGTGTTCTGCATCGAGTCCGAAGGGATCGAGAACGCCTGCACCAGGAAGGTCTTGATGATCAGCGCGAGTACCAGAGCGATGCCGATCAGGATCGGCAGCTCCTTCCAGAAGGAGCGCTGCTTGGTGGACTTCGGGTCACGCTCCGCGCGCCCGGTCAGGGTGTCCCCGTCCTCGGAGCCGTTCCCGGAACCCGAACCGTCTTCTACGGCAGGGGCAGCCGCATCGTCGGGCCGCTCCGGCTGCCCTTCGGGACCCTCGTGCCCAGAACGCGCGCCGACCGCCACATCCCCCACATCCACTCCTCACTCCGTGCCGCCGCCCGCGCCGTATTCGGCGCAGACCCACCACTCCCATAACGAGCGGGAGTTCCGCAGGGCTCGGGAGCGGGATCAATCCATCTGGATCCGCAGAGGCCACCCTATGCGACAGAGACAGAGCGGAGGCCGACCCTCCAGGCGCGTCGGCCACCGTCGAGAACGTGTTCGGCTCCTGCAGCCGGGTCCAGTGGCCGATGGGCCACCCGATGACCATCGCCCGGCCCACGATCGACTTCTCGGAGACGGTGCCGCTGAACTTGTCGGTGCGGTGGTAACGGGAGTCCGCGGAGTTGCCCCGGTGGTCGCCCAGCACGAACAGACGGCCCGCGGGCACCTTCACCTCGAAGGCGAACGCCGACGGTTTGTCCCCGGCGTAGATGTACGGCTCGGTCAGGGGAGTGCCGTTCACGGTCACCCGGCCCTGCGCGTCACAGCACTTGACGGTGTCCCCGCCGAGCCCGACGACCCGCTTGATCAGATCCTTCTCGTTGTCGGACGGCAGCAGACCGATGAAGGTCAGCCCCTCCTTGAACTGCTTGACGACCACGGGGTCGCTCTTCTTCTGGGCGTCCTCGGCGGTGAGCCAGCCGCCGGGGTCCTTGAAGACGACGACGTCACCGCGCTTGGGCTCGGAGCCGAACCAGGGGGTGAACTTGTCCACCAGGACGCGGTCGCCGATCTGGATCGTGTTCTCCATGGAGCCCGACGGGATCACGAAGGCCTGGACGAGGAACGTCTTGAGAACCAGGGCTATCAGCACCGCGACGCCGACGAGGAGAGGTATCTCCTTGACCGCCGAGCGCCGCCTGCGCCGCTTGATCTTGCGCGCGAGTTTGCGCCGCTCGACCCGGCTGGGCCGGGCGGCTCCGCCGGAGGCACGCCGGACCCCGGTGGGCAGCGGATTCTCGGCGGCGCCGGCGGAGACCCCGCGCGCCCGTCCACGGTTACCCATGGGCACCCCCGGCGGCAGGCACACCGGCGTAGGCGTCGGGACGCGTCAGACGGGTCCAGTGGCCCGAGGGCCAGGCGATCCAGTCGGCCCTGCCGATGACATCGCCGACGGGGACCATGCCACCGCCGGGCGAGCCCAGATGGTCACGGGAGTCGCTGGAGCGGCTGCGGTGATCACCCAGGAGGAACAGGGACCGCTCGGGCACGACGATGTCGAAGGGCACCTCGGACGGGCTGTCGCCCCGATAGAGAAATGTCGACTCGTCGACCGATCGGCCGTTCACTTCGAGTCTCCCCTCCTTGTCGCAGCAGACCACGTGGTCTCCCCCTACTCCGACGACGCGCTTGACGTAGTCCGCGTTCCCGAAATAACCGGTGCCGTCGAACACGACGACATCGCCCCGCTGCGGCTCGGAACCGAAACGGTACGCCAACTTGTTTACGAGAACGCGGTCCCCGATCCTCAATCCGGACTCCATGGAACCGCTGGGAATTTCGAACGGCTGCATCACGAAGCGGCTGACCAGGAGCAGGAATACCAGACAGATCAGCACGGTCAGGGTGATCCGGCCCCCGGGGAGCCGTTCGGCGACCCTGTCGGTGAACGCAAAACGCGACCGGTCCTCCGGCCCCGCTGTGTCCGAGGTCTCCTCGGAAGCGGAAGGGCGGGAGGAGCGGTCGCGCTCCACGGGCTGTGCTTCGGTGTCCATCGGGGCCAGATGCTATCCGGCCTCCATGAGACGCCTTCTTACCGGCTCGGTCGCCGACGGACGACCGCGGCGGCGCGAGCTCAGTTGTCGCGCTTCTCCTTGATCTTCGCGGCCTTGCCGCGCAGCTCACGGAGGTAGTAAAGCTTCGCGCGACGGACGTCACCGCGGGTCACGAGCTCGATCTTCTCGACGATCGGGGTGTGCACCGGGAAGGTGCGCTCGACGCCGACGGAGAACGAGACCTTGCGGACCGAGAAGGTCTCGCGGACACCGGCGCCCTGGCGGCGGATGACTACGCCCTTGAACTGCTGCACACGGGAGCGGTTGCCCTCGATGACGCGGACGTGGACGTTGACGGTGTCACCCGGGCGGAAGGCCGGGATGTCGGTGCGCAGCGACGCGCCGTCGACGATGTCGAGCAGGTGAGTCATTTTGTCTGCTTTCTTCGCTGATGCCACAGGTCATCAACGGGAGAGAGGTTCGAAGGTGGTGCTGCCTCGTCGGGGCGGGCGTCGTGTCCCCCTGTGGCAGGGGCGCGCGCCGGACGACGGAGAGCAGCGGCCTATTCTTCCACGGCCTCCGGCCTGCGCCAAAATCGGCCGCCGGGATCCGGCTGCCAGCCCAGGATCGAGAGCATCTCGCGGTCCTTCTTGTCGAAGGCGGAGGCGTCGCAGCGCTCGATGAGGTCGGGCCGGTTCGCCGCCGTGCGGCTCAGTGCCTCGTCGCGGCGCCAGCGGGCGATCTTCCCGTGGTGGCCGCTGACCAGCACATCGGGGATCTCACGGCCGCGCCACTGCGGGGGCTTGGTGTACACCGGGCCCTCCAGGAGGTTGGCCATGGCCCCGGGGGCGAAGGAGTCGTCCCGGTGGGACTCTGCGTTGCCGAGGACACCCGGCAGCAGCCGCGCCACGGCCTCGGTGACGACCAGGACGGCCGCTTCGCCGCCGGCGAGGACGTAGTCGCCGATGGACACCTCGTAGACGGGCATCCTCGTCGCGTACTCGTCGATGACGCGGCGGTCGATGCCCTCGTAGCGCGCGGGCGTGAAGACCAGCCAGGGGCGCTCCGAGAGCTCCAGGGCGAGCTGCTGGGTGAACGGGCGCCCGCTGGGGGTGGGCACCACGAGGACGGGCCCGTGGGCGCCCGTCTCGTAACCGTCCGCCAGTGCGGAGTCCAGGGCGTCGCCCCAGGGCTCGGTCTTCATGACCATGCCGGGGCCGCCGCCGTAGGGAGTGTCGTCGACCGTGTTGTGACGGTCGTACGTCCAATCCCGGAGATCGTGCACGTGCACGTTCAGCTGCCCGCGCGCACGAGCCTTGCCGACGAGCGAGACGTTCAGGGGTTCCAGGTACTCGGGGAAGATCGTGACCACGTCGAGCCGCATCAGGCGTCGGCCCCCGCGGCGTCCTCGTCGGCCTCGGAGGAGTCGTCCTCCGCGTCCCTGGAGGAGACGATCTCCGCCTGGTCGTCGATCAGTCCCGGCGGCGGGTCGATGACGGCCCGCTGCTCCTCCAGGTCGATCTCGACGACGATCTCCCCGACGAACGGGATGAGCACCTCGGTCCCGTCCGGGCGCTCCACCACGAACAGGTCCTGCGAGGGCAGGTGCGAGATCTCGGTGATGCGTCCGACCTCGGCGCCGTCCTTGGTGACCACGTCCAGGTCCATCAGCTGATGGTCGTAGTACTCGTCCGGGTCGTCCGGCACCTCGTTCGGGTCGACCTCGGCGATCAGCAGGGTGTTGCGCAGCGCCTCGGCGGCGTTGCGGTCCCGCACGCCCGCGAAGCGCAGCAGAAGACGGCCGCTGTGGACGCGGCCCGTCTCGATGGTCAGGGGTCCGGTGGAGGCCGGATCGGTGAGCAGGACGGCACCGGGGCCGAGCCGGAGCTCCGGCTCGTCGGTGCGGACCTCCACGGTGACCTCGCCCTTGATGCCGTGGGCGCGGCCGACGCGAGCGACTACCAGCTGCACTGTGCTTGATCTCCTGTCGTGTGCCGACGGCAATGCTTCATGACGACCGCGGATGAGCGGACGCCCGGGGGCGCGTGGGTGTCCACGCGGTCCTGAGCCGACCGCGGGGGTTCGCAGACGACTACGGGCCGGGGACGGCTCGTAAGCCCTCCCCGGCCCGAGCCGGTGCTGCCTGCTACGTCAGCGGACGTGATCCACGTCGACGAGGTCGACGCGGACACCGCGGCCGCCGATGGCGCCCACGACGGTGCGCAGAGCGCGCGCGGTGCGGCCGTTACGGCCGATCACCTTGCCGAGGTCGTCGGGGTGGACCCGAACCTCGAGAACGCGCCCGCGGCGCAGGTTGCGCGAGGCGACCTGCACATCGTCGGGGTTGTCGACGATGCCCTTCACGAGGTGCTCGAGAGCCTCCTCGAGCATGCTCAGGCCTCGGTCGACTCGGACTCGGCCGGAGCCTCGTCCTTCTTCTCAGCCTTCTTCTTCTGGGTGATGGCCTCACCCTTGCCCGAGTCGTCGCCACCGAGGGCGTCGAACAGCGGGCGCGCGGCCTTCGGCTCGGCCACGAGCAGCGGAGCCGGGGCCGGCAGGCCCTTGAACTTCTGCCAGTCGCCGGTCAGCTTCAGGATGGCGAGCACGGGCTCGGTCGGCTGCGCGCCGACACTCAGCCAGTACTGCGCACGGTCCGTGTCGACCTCGATGCGCGAAGGGTTCTGCACCGGGTGGTACAGACCGATCTCCTCGATGGCCCGGCCATCACGGCGGGTACGGGAGTCGGCGACGACGATGCGGTAGTGAGGCGAACGGATCTTGCCCAGACGCTTCAGCTTGATCTTGACTGCCACGGAAGTGGTGTCTCCTGGTCTTGACGGGGTTGGACACGACGAGATGGCCGCGTGGGGTTGCGGTACCCGAGTGCCCGATGGACGCGTCAGCCGGAGGAGAGAGGGGTCCTATGCGGCTGTCGAGTACAGCTAGCCATTCTGCCACATCCTGCGGTCCGCCCGGACCGAGGGTGCGTTCGCCCATGCCTGACGGGCACCCGGCCTTCCCGGGTGCCCGTCAGGCATGGGCCTGCGTGGATCGGCCACTGGGGGCGCCGGCGAGCTGTCGCCCGCGGGCACTCGTGCCTCCTGAATTCCCCCACTTCCCAAGGCAGTGGGGGAGGCACGACTGCTCACGGGCCGCGCGCGTTCGTCCGGCACCCACGAGACGCCGGTGTCGCACGCACGTCAGCCGGCGGCCGCCCCGACCACCTCCGGAATCCGGAAGGGTTTGCCGCATCCTCCGCACACGATCGGCGCCTGCGCGAGAACCGACGGGACCACGCGCACATTGCGCCCGCAGTCGCATACGGCCTTGACGCGGACGCCTCCACCGGAGGAGCCGTGGCGGGCGGCCGGGCCGCGGAACGAGCGGGCGGTGTCGGCGGACGTGGCGGCCGTATGGGCCTTCAGCGCCCGCTGGAGCCGCTCGATGGTCGGGCGGTAGCGGCGTTTCGCCTCGGGGTTGAGCGTGACCAGCGAGAAGCCACTGCTTGGATGCGGCTCCTCGGGGTGGTCGAGGCCCAGCTCCTCGGCGATCGCGAGGAATCTGCGGTTGTGATACCGGCCGGCGCGCGAGGTGTCGCGGACTCCGCGGGCGGCGGCGATGCCGTGGACTGCTTCGTGAAGCAGTCGTTCGAAGGAGAGCTCGTGTCCGCAGGCGGACGACGATTCTCCGATCAGGGACTCTGGCGCGGCAAGATCCGGCAGTTCGGGGTGGTGCCGCTGAATGTCGGCCCACGCCCCTGCCAGCTCTGCGGCGAGAACAGGTGGTGTCGTGCTCACGTAATGAGAACGAGCGGAGGTGCCTCTGTGTTCCTATTCCGGGGCATCCCAAATAATTTGCACGTACCCGTCAGTTGCCGCTGATGCGTCCTGACGAGGGCGGGTGCGCTGATCTGCGGAGAAGCATCACAGCTCATACCAAGGCGGTACGTAGGCACACGTACGCCCCAGCGCGTAGACGGTATCCGCACGCCGGGGCACCTGTGGTCGGCAGATGCGCAAGAGGTGTTTCGGCCGCCCTCTCGTCCCACTCAGTAGGCGCGGGCGACGACGGCGACGTTACCGGGTGCGTCGTCGGCGTCCGGCACCGACCCGTCCTCGGCGACCAGACATCGTACGGTCACCGCGTGCTCGGCGAGCCCGGCCTCGCCCTCTTCGCCGAGGTCGGCCCAGGGAATGCGCGCCCAGCCGCCCGCCAGCGCGGCCTCCACCGCCGCATCGATCGTCGACACGTCGGAGGTACGGGACTCGCGGCGCTCGCGGGACTGCCCCAGGAGCAGTGCCTGGTCCTCTTCGAGGATGCCGGGAAGGAGTGCCGCCAGCGCGTCGACGGCCACGGGCTCCTTGCCCCCGGGGATGCGGCGGGCCAGCATCGCCGTGCCGTTCTCCAGATCGCGGGGGCCGACCTCGACGCGTACGGGGACGCCCTTGAGCTCCCAGTCGACCGCGCGGCGCCCGAAGGGGGTGTCCGTACGGTCGTCGACCTGGACCCTTACACCCGCGGCCTTCAGGCGGTCGCCGATTTCGCGGACCTTGGCCAGAACCGCCTCGTCCCCCTTGATCGCGAGGACGACGACCTGTACCGGGGCGAGCCGGGGCGGCACCCGCAACCCACTGTCATCGCCGTGCGACATGATCAGGCCACCCACCATGCGGGTCGAGGACCCCCAGGAGGTCTGCCAGACGAGTTCCTGCTTCCCGTCCTTGGACAGGTACCGGGTGTTGAACGCCTTCGCGAAGTTCTGCCCCAGCTCATGGCTGGTGCCCATCTGGAGCGCCTTGCCGTCACCCATCATGGCTTCGAGGGTGAGGGTGTTGACGGCGCCCGCGAACCGCTCGCTCGCCGTCTTCCGGCCAAGGACGACGTCGATGCCGAGGACGTCGACCATGAAGTCGGCGTACACCTTCTTGTGGATGTGCGCGGCGTAGTCCCGGGCGTCCTCGTAGGTGGCGTGGGCGGTGTGGCCCTCCTGCCAGAGGAATTCGGTCGTCCGCAGGAAGATCCGCGGACGCATCTCCCAACGGACCACGTTCGCCCACTGGTTGATCAGCAGCGGCAGGTCGCGGTAGCTCTGCACCCACTTGGAGAAGGAGGCGTTGATGATCGTCTCGGAGGTGGGACGGACGACGACCGGCTCCTCCAGCTCCTTGCCGCCGCCGTGCGTGACGACCGCGAGCTCGGGGGCGAAGCCCTCGACGTGCTCCGCCTCCCGGGTCAGGTACGACTGCGGGATGAACAGCGGGAAGTACGCGTTCTGGGCACCCGCTTCCTTGATGCGGGCATCCATCTCCTGCTGCATCCGCTCCCACAGCCCGTACCCGTACGGCCGGATGACCATCGTGCCGCGCACCGGCCCGTTGTCCGCCAGCTCGGCCTTGTTGATCAAGTCCTGGTACCAGCGCGGGAAATCGTCCGCCCGGGGCGTGAGAACGGGTGCCTTTGCCATGCGGGTGATGGTACGGGCCCACGTTGCCGGTATGTGAATTCTCGCGCCCTTTGCGGCCGGGGCACAAACGGGACCCCGCAACCCCTGGACGGCACGTCGAGGGCGGAGTTACCTGACATACGGGGGGAGTGCGGGCCTCGTGCGCGGGGGCTAAGGAAAAGGGGGCCCGGCGGCAACTCTCGGCGGATTGGGGCACTTTCGATGACACCTACGCTCGTGCGGCGGCACCTTCCTCATGCGGGCCCATCGCCCCGCGCGGACCGGGGTGCACGCGCGCGTGACTGGGCCGAGATCCAGGAGCGGATGCTGGTACCGCTCTACGAGGCCGTCTACGAGCGACTCGAAGTGGGCGACGGGACACGGCTGCTCGGCCTCGGCTGCGGGTCCGGGCTCGCCCTGCTGATGGCGGCCTCCCGCGGCGCCGCGGTCACGGGAGTCGACTCCTCGTCACCCGAACGGCTGACCCTCGCACGGGAACGTCTGCTGCCACAGGCATGGGACACGCCTCCGCGCGCCGAGGCCCGGCTCGTGGCCGGCGCTCCCGGGGACGCGGCCGTCGCCGGGTCGCCCGCGTACGACCTGATGACCGCCTTCGAGCCGATCGGGTGCGTGGCCGGCGACTCCGAAGGGCTCGGCCGGCTCCTCGCCGAGGCGGCACCGCTCGCCGGCCGTGGGACGCCCGTGGTGCTGGTCGGATGGGGGCCGCCGGAGCGGTGCAGCACCTCGGCCGTGCTGCGCGTCGCCACCAAGCTGGCCGATCCCCTGCGTGGCGCGGCGAGCTGGCGCGCCGCCCGCCGGGACGACCTGGAGGAGGTCGCCCAGCGGGCCGGGCTGCGGCCGGACGGCTCGGGGAGGGTGGCCTGCCCGTTCGGCTACGCCGACCTGGACAGCGCCGTGCGCGGGCTGCTCTCCACGGGGCTCTTCGACGCCGCGATCGACGCCACCGACCAGGCCCAGGTCGACAAGGAAGTGGCCGAGGCACTGCATCCGCACCTGCGGAGGGACGGGACGGTCTGGATGCCGAACGTGTTCCGGTATCTGATCGCCCGGACAGTCTGAGTCGGTGGGCTCTCTGCTGAGGCCGGTCTCGGGACCCACCCTGAGCCCGGTCTCGGGAGCCACCCCCTGAGGCCGGCCCGGGCGTTCACGCCTCCTTCGCCGCCCGGGGCACCCCGGCGATCCGGTACGCCTCCGCCTCCTCCAGCGTCTCGTTCGCGAGGAGCGCCTCGGCCAGGGCGTCCAGTTGTCCTCGGTGCTCGCGGAGTTTCTGGCAGGCCTCCTCGTAGCACTCGTCGACGATGCGGCGCATCTCGTGGTCGATCGAGTCGAGGGTGCCCGGGGCGGCCGCGAGGCCGTAGGCCTGCTGGGCGTCGTTGGGCAGCGCGGACAGCCTTCCCACCCGTTCACTCATGCCCCAGCGGGCCACCATGCCACGGGCGAGGTTCGTGACCTGTTCCAGGTCGTTCTCCGAGCCCGTGGTGATGACGTCGTAGACGACGTGCTCGGCGGCCATGCCGCCGAGGGCGCCGATGATCCGGCCGCGCAGATACTCCTCGGTGTACGCGTACCGGTCCGCGTCCGGCGTCGACAGCGTGACGCCGAGGGCTCGGCCGCGCGGGACGATGGTGATCTTGCGGACCGGGTCGGCACCGGGCCTCAGCATCCCGAGGAGGGCGTGGCCGCTCTCGTGGTACGCGGTGCGGCGGCGTTCCTCGTAGGGCATGACCAGGGAGCGTTCGGCGCCGAGCTGGACCTTTTCGAGCGCTTCGGAGAGGTCTCCCTGCGTCACCTCCTCCTGCTTGCGCTTGACGGCGAGGAGGGCCGCCTCGTTGGCGAGGTTGGCGAGGTCGGCGCCGGTCATGCCCGGGGTCGAACGGGCCACCTGCGTGAGGTCCACGCCGGGGGCGAGCGGGATGTCGCGGGTGTGGATCTCCAGGATCGCCTCACGGCCGCCGCGGTCGGGGGGCGAGACGGTCACGACGCGGTCGAAGCGGCCGGGGCGGGTGAGCGCCGCGTCCAGGATGTCCGCGCGGTTGGTGGCGGCGATGACGATGACGCCCTCCGAGCCGGAGAAACCGTCCATCTCGGTGAGGATCTGGTTCAGTGTCTGCTCGCGCTCGTCGTGGCCGCCCATGGCGGAGCCGCCCGACCGCGACCGTCCGATGGTGTCGATCTCGTCGATGAAGATGATGGACGGAGCCACCTTGCGGGCCTCGGCGAACAGCTCGCGCACGCGCGAGGCGCCGACGCCCACGATCATCTCGATGAACTCGGAGGCGGAGGCGGAGAAGAACGGGACGCCCGCCTCCCCCGCGACCGCCCGCGCGAGCAGGGTCTTCCCGGTGCCGGGCGGGCCCGCCAGCAGCACACCTCGCGGCATCTTCGCGCCCATCCTGCGGTACGCGTCGGGGTTCTTGAGGAAGTCCACGACATCGTTGAGCTCGCCGGCGACCTCATCGATGCCGGCCACGTCCGCGAACGTCGTGCGTTTGCCGCCGGGGACGAGTTCGACCGGCTTCGGAGGCGTCTTGCGGCCGAGCATGCCGCCGGCGCCGCCCATGCCGGAACCCATCCGCCGGGCGATGAAGATCCACAGGACGACGAGCAGGATCATCGGGGCGAGCGAGATCAGCAGGTTGAAGAGGACGCTGCGCTCCTGGACCACCGGCGAGGCGGTCACCGTGACGTCGTGCGTCTGCAGGTTCTCCCAGAGCTTGTCGTCCGCGAAGGCCGGGCGCTGGGTCTTGAACTTGGTGTACTTCCCGCCGCCGTCGGGCTTCTCCTGGGAGTTCTTGAGCTGCCCCTGGATCGCGTCGCCCTTGGAGTAGATCTTGGAGACGTTGCCGTCGCTCACCTGCCTGCTGAACTCCGTGTACGAGATCGTCGGCTCGTTGCCCTGGTTGTAGAAGGACAGCACCAGGTTGGCGATCAGGAACACGATGAGCGCGGCCAGGGCCAGGCTCCACCAGCCGCCGGGCAGCTTTCGCCGGCCGCCCGGCGGCGGGGTCGGCTCGGGCGGCGTGCCCTCGGTACGCCATGGCTGGTCAGGTGCCTTGCGCGGCGGCACGGCATTGCTCATAAGGGGACGTTACGTCAGATGGCGGACACCGGCACCCGCACCCATGCCACTGGGGGCGCCCCTCGCGGTGAGGGGCGCCCCCAGCGGGCGTCACGAAAGGCGCTCCCGTACGGGACGGAAGGCCGGGACGGTAGGTCAGCCCATGAACTTCTTGAACTCGTCAGGCAGCTCGAAGTTGTCCTGGGCGCCCTGCTGCGGGAGACCGAAGGCGTTGCCGCCCTGTGCGCCCGCCTCGCGGCGAGCGGCCTCCTCCTCTTCCTGCTGCTTGCGCTTCATCGGGTTGCCGGAGCGCTGCTTGCCCTTGGCCTGCTTCTGCTTCTTCTTGGCGCGGCCGGGGCCGCCGCCCATGCCCGGCATCCCCGGCATGCCCGGCATCCCGCCGCCCTGGGCCATGCGGGACATCATCTTGCGAGCCTCGAAGAAGCGCTCGACCAGGCCCTTGACCGCGCTGACCTCGACGCCGGAGCCCTTGGCGATACGGGCACGGCGCGAGCCGTTGATGATCGTCGGCTCCTGGCGCTCGGCCGGGGTCATCGACTTGATGATGGCGGCCGTACGGTCGACGTCGCGCTCGTCGAGGTTGTTGATCTGGTCCTTGATCTGGCCCATGCCCGGGAGCATGCCGAGCAGCTTGCTGATGCTGCCCATCTTGCGGACCTGCTCCATCTGGGACAGGAAGTCGTCCAGAGTGAAGTCCTGGCCCTTCTTCGACGCCAGCTTGGAGGCCATCTTCTCGGCCTCTTCTTGGCTGAACGTCTTCTCCGCCTGCTCGATCAGGGTGAGCAGGTCACCCATGTCGAGGATGCGGGAGGCCATCCGGTCCGGGTGGAAGGCGTCGAAGTCGTCGAGCTTCTCGCCGTTCGACGCGAACATGATCGGCTTGCCGGTGACCGAGGCGATCGACAGGGCCGCACCACCGCGGGCGTCACCGTCGAGCTTGGAGAGCACCACGCCGTCGAAGCCGACGCCGTCGCGGAAGGACTCGGCCGTGTTGACCGCGTCCTGGCCGATCATCGCGTCGACGACGAAGAGGATCTCGTCGGGGCTGACGGCGTCGCGGATGTCCGCGGCCTGCTGCATCAGCTCCTGGTCGATGCCGAGGCGGCCGGCGGTGTCCACGATCACGATGTCGTGGACCTTGGTCTTCGCGAACTCCATGGAGTCCTTGGCGACCTTGACCGGGTCGCCGACGCCGTTGCCCGGCTCGGGGGCGTAGACGGCTACGCCCGCGCGCTCGGCGACGACGCTGAGCTGGTTCACGGCGTTCGGGCGCTGGAGGTCGGCGGCGACGAGGAGCGGGGAGTGGCCCTGGTCCTTGAGCCACTTGCCGAGCTTTCCGGCGAGCGTGGTCTTACCGGCACCCTGGAGACCCGCGAGCATGATCACGGTGGGCGGGTTCTTGGCGAACCGGAGGCGGCGGGTCTCACCGCCGAGGATCGTGACGAGCTCGTCGTTCACGATCTTCAGGACCTGCTGGGCGGGGTTCAGGGCCTTGGAGACCTCGGAACCGAGCGCGCGTTCCTTGACGTTCTTGATGAACGTGCGGACGACCGGGAGGGCGACGTCCGCTTCGAGAAGCGCGATGCGGATTTCCCGGGCCGTGGCGTCGATGTCCGCCTCACTGAGGCGCCCCTTGCCGCGGAGGTTTTTGAACGTCGCGCTGAGGCGGTCGGAGAGGGTATCGAACACGGTGGCTTCGGTCCTCGGAGTCGGGGGCGTTTTGGGCTGCCCTCCAGGGTATCCGGCCCGGCAAGCGAATCGTCCCCGCCCGCCGCTTTCGGCGGGCGGGGACGGAAGCAGCCAAGGCCCGGAGCGGCGTGGAGCAGGCCCGGAAACCCTCCCGGACCGGCTTTCGTCGGCCCGAGCAGGCCCGAGACGCGGGGATCACTCGTCCGCTCACCGCGCAAAACCACCGCGGGGTCAGCCCCTCAGCGTCTCCTCCAGGGCGCGCGCCAGTGAGGCCGCCTCCGCGCCCGGCAGCGGCGCTCCCTTCGTGCCGGTCACGTAGAAGGCGTCCACGGCGTTCGCGCCGAGGGTCGAGACATGCATGCTCCGTACCCGGACATGCGCGTTCTCCAGGGCCCGCCCGATGCGGTGCAGCAGGCCGGGGGCGTCGTGGGCGCGGACCTCTATGACCGTGGCGTGGCGCGAGGCGGCCGGGGCGACGGTCACGCGGGGCGGCGGCGCGATGGTTCCGCGGCGGCGCGGGTAGGCGGCGTCGCGTTCGGCGAGGCGCGCGGTGATGTCGAGGGAGCCGTCCAGGGCGCGTACGAGGTCGGCGCGCAGGCGGGCGGCCTGCGGCAGGGAGCCGTATTCCGCGGCGACCCGCCAGTTGAGCAGCAGGACCGAGCCCTCGACCCCGTCGGGCAGGTCCAGGGCGCGCAGCTCGGCGGTGCGGACGGTCAGCCGGTGCATGGCGAGGACTCCGGCGACCGAGGGGAGCACGCCGGGCTGGTCCGGGACCGCGATGAGCAGTTCCACACCGAGTGGTTCCGGGTCCTCCGGGTCGGAGGTGGGCTCGGTCTCGGTGTCGACCGGTTCCGTCTGCGCGCGCAGGGCCAGGACGGGCCCGCCGGTGCGGCACGCCTCGATCGCGAGCCGTTCCTGCTCGGCGGTCGGCGCGGCGGCCTCGGGCTCCTCGGGAGCGTCCCCGGCGAGGACGGCCGCGACCCGTTTGACCAGGTCGGCGACGAGGGAGCCGCGCCAGGAGGACCAGGCGGCGGGCCCGGTGGCCAGCGCGTCCGCCTCCGTGAGCGCGTGCAGGAGTTCCAGGGTGCCCTGCGATCCGACGGCCTCGGCGACCGAGCGGACGGTGGCCGGGTCCTCCAGGTCACGCCGGGTCGCTGTGTCGATCAGCAGCAGATGGTGGCGTACGAGGGTGGCGAGCACCGCCACGTCCGTGCGGTCGAAGCCGATGCGGGCGGCGACGTCGCGGGCGATGATCTCGCCCGCGACGGAGTGGTCACCGGGCCAGCCCTTGCCGATGTCGTGCAGCAGCGCGGAGACGAGCAGGAGGTCGGGGCGGCCGACGCGGCGGGTCAGTTCGGAGGCCCGGACGGCCGTCTCGATGAGGTGGCGGTCGACGGTCCAGATGTGGACGGCGTTGCGCTGCGGCCGGCAGCGCACCCGCTCCCAGTCGGGCAGCAGCCGGGTGATCAGCCCTTCCGCCTCCAGTGCCTCCCAGACCTCGATGGTCGGGCGGCCCGAGCCGAGCAGTGTGACGAGCTGTTGGCGGGCCTCGGCGGGCCAGGGCGTGGGCAGCGGGCGCGCGGCGGCGGCCATGCGCCGTACGGCGTGCAGGGACAGCGGGAGATCGGCCTGCGCGGCCGCGGCGGCCGCGCGGAGCGGGAGCACGGGGTCGCGTTCGGGCCGCGCGGTGCGGGCGAGCCCCACCTCGCCGTCCTGTTCGACCACGCCCTCGGCGAGGGGGGACCGCTCGGCGACCGGTTTGCCGCCGCCCAGCATGGCGCGCAGCCGCGGCCGTACGGCACGCGACCGCAGGACGCGGCCCACCTCACGCCAGGTGACGTCACTGGCGTACGACACGACGCGCGCGGCCTCGTAGACCTGGCGCAGCAGGGTGTCGGCGTCCAGCAGTCCGAGTTCGGCGGCGACCTGGTCCTGTTCCTGGAGGGCGAGGCGGTCGGTGGCGCGCCCGGTGGCGAGGTGCAGGGCGTCGCGGACGTCCAGGAGTCTGCGGCGGGCGTCGGAGAGGCCTTCGCGGGGTGCGTCCGCGAGCCAGGACGCGGCGACGGCGCGCAGTGCGGTGGCGTCGCGCAGTCCGCCGCGGGCTTCCTTCAGGTCCGGTTCGAGGAGGTACTGGAGTTCACCCTGGCGCTCGGCGCGCTCCGCGCACAGCTCCTGGAGTTCGGGCAGCCGTTTCGGGGCCTGGTTGCGCCAGTCGGCGAGGACGGCCGTACGCAGTCCGGCGGTGAGGCCGAGGTCGCCCGCGAGGTGGCGGGCGTCGAGGAGGCCGAGCTGGACCTTGAGGTCGTCGGCGGCGGTCTTGCGGGCCTCGGCCGGCGTACGGACCGAGTGGTCGAGGTCGAGGCCGAGGTCCCAGACGGGGTACCAGATGCGGTCGGCGAGGGCGGCGACGGCGCCGGAGTCACCGCCGTCGTGCAGGAGGAGCAGGTCGAGGTCGCTGCGGGGGGAGAGCTCGCCGCGGCCGTAGCCGCCGACGGCGACGAGGGAGACTCCGCGCAGGCCCTCGGATCCGGCGGTGAACAGGCCGGTCAGCCAGTCGTCCGTCAGTTCGGCGAGGGCGGAACGGCGCGGCGGCCCGGACCGCGCCCCCTCTTGGAGGAGGCGCAGCCGGGCCGCCGCATAGCCGCTGGGTCCCGAGTCCTCTGCTTCCACTCGCGTGTCCGTACTCGTCACCCAGCGACTCCTGTCTTTCTTCTTGCGGGCCGGTCCGGTCAGAGCGCGTCCGGGCCGCGCTCGCCGGTCCGGACCCGGACGGCCGTATCGACCGGGATGGACCACACCTTGCCGTCACCGATCTTGCCGGTTCGGGCCGCCTTCACGACGATGTCGATGAGCTGCTCGGCGTCGTCGTCCTCGACCAGCACCTCTATGCGGATCTTGGGGACGAGGTCGACGGTGTACTCGGCACCGCGGTAGACCTCGGTGTGCCCCCGCTGCCGACCGTAGCCGCTCGCTTCGGTGACCGTCAGTCCGTGAACCCCGAAGGCCTGCAGGGCCTCCTTGATCTCGTCGAGCCGGTGAGGCTTCACGACGGCGGTGATGAGCTTCATGCGTCCACCTTCTTGGCATCCGCGTCGGCCGGGGCGGGCGCGGCGGTCCGGGCGGTGCCGCCGCCGGCACCGCTGAAGTCGTATGCGGTCTCGGCGTGCTGGGCCTGGTCGATGCCGGAGATCTCCTCGTCCTCGGTGACCCTCATGCCCATGGTCTTGTCGATGAGGAAGGCGAGGATGGCGGAGACGACCAGGGAGTAGCCGAGGACGGCGAAGACCGCGGCGCACTGCTTCCAGAACTGGGTCAGGCCGCCGCCGTAGAAGAGGCCCTCGGCCGTGGACTGGCCCTTGCCGCTGGCGAAGAAGCCGATCAGCAGGGAGCCGATGACACCGCCGACGAGGTGGACACCGACGACGTCCAGGGAGTCGTCGTAGCCGAACCGGTACTTCAGGCCCACGGCCATGGCGCACAGGAGACCGGCGACGGCGCCGACGGCGATCGCGCCGAGCGGGGAGACACAGCCACCGGACGGGGTGATGGCGACCAGACCGGCGACCGCGCCGGAGGCGGCGCCCAGCGTGGTGAACGCGCCGTGCCGGATCTTCTCGTAGATGAGCCAGGCCAGCATGGCGGCCGCCGTGGCGACCTGTGTGTTGACGAACATCAGCGCGCCGACGCCGTCGTCGTTGCCGAGCCAGGAGCCGGCGTTGAATCCGAACCAGCCGAACCACAGCAGACCGGAGCCGAGCATCACCAGCGGAAGGCTGTGCGGACGCATCGGGTCCTTCTTGAAGCCGACGCGCTTGCCGATGACCAGGATCACGCCGAGCGCCGCGGCACCCGCGTTGATGTGGACCGCCGTACCACCGGCGAAGTCGATCACGCCGAGGTCGAAGGCCCAGCCGCCCGTGCCCCAGACCCAGTGGGCGACCGGGAAGTAGACGAGCGTGGCCCACAGCGTGATGAAGAGCGACCACGCGGTGAACTTCACTCGGTCCGCGAGAGCACCGCTTATCAGCGCGGGTGTGATGATCGCGAACATCATCTGGAAGACCATGAAGACGAACACCGGGATGGTGTAGCCGGGCCAGAGCTCCGTCAGGCCGATCTTGCTGAGGCCGACCCAGTCGGAGGTCCAGCCGATGAACGATCCCTTGTCCGTGCCGAAGGCGAGGGAGAAGCCGTACAGCACCCACAGGATGGTGATGATCCCCATGCTGATGAAACTCATCATCAGCATGTTGAGGGTGCTCTTGACGCGGACCATGCCTCCGTAGAAGAAGGCGAGGCCGGGCGTCATGATGAGCACCAGGGCGGAACAGATGAGCATGAACCCTGTATTGGCAGCAGACAGCTTAGGTGCCTCTGCGGCAAGGGTGATGGCTGGTGCCATCGGCGTCTCCTCGTCGTTGGTACGGCCCCGTGCGGGCGAAGCCTGAGTGGTCGTGAGGGGTGGGCCGGTTATGCGCCATGAGATTGACGCAGCGCCGTTTCCGTGGAAGCCCCTCGATGTTTCGCACCAGTGACGAAGGCGCTTTGCGTGTTACGCATTCATGAACTGCCGGATTGCGGTCGAACCGATCGTTATCGTGACGCAATCTCCGGCGGAGCGCTCGCGACCTCTTCGACGAGGACCGCGGCGACCACCGTGCGGAGCATCCCCGCGGTGACCAGTCATGTCCGCGAGAACGCCGATGGCCCGGGCCGCATACAGCGGAACCGACCACGGCCGGCCGTCCGATGACCTGGCATGGGGGAGCCGAGTCGGGCAGTTCGGGACGACCGGCCGCAGCCGGGGCTCGGGGCGCGGCCGCCGGGCGGCCGGATTTCAGACAGCCTCGGCGGTCTCGGGCAGGTCGACGGCGAGCTGGTCGGTGAGGTCGATGACCTCCGCGAGGTCCCCGAAGTCGCGGACCGCGGTGTCGACCGTCTTTCGGATACGAGTGTTGACGCGCTCCGAGCGCACCTTCTTGCCGATCCTCAGGGCTTCCTTGGCCAGGACCGCACCGCGCTCGGGCTCACGCTGCAGGAGGTGCACGGTGGCCATGCCGATGAGGTTGAGTGCGTACGAACGCTGGTGCTCGGAATCCTTGCCGAAACGGTCGACCGCCTGCTGCATCAGCGGTTCGGCCATGGAGGCGTACGTGGGGCTGCGCCCGGCGACATAGGCGAGGTCGCGGTAGGAGTGCGAATTCTCGCCGTACAGCTCGGCCTCGGAGAAGAAGCGGATCCAGTCGGGGTCCGGGTCGTCCCACTCGTGCACGTCGGCGAAGGTGTCCTCGGCCATCCGGACGGCCCGCTTGCACTTGCCGGGCTGGCCCATGTTCGCGTAGGCGCGGGCCTCCATCGCATACAGCATCGACTGGGTGCGCGGGCTCGCGCAGTCGCGGCTTCCGTACTGCGCGAGATGGATCAGTTCCAGCGCGTCCTCGGGCCGCCCGAGGTGAATCATCTGGCGGCTCATGCTGGACAGGACGTACGAGCCGAGCGGTTTGTCGCCCGCCTCCTTCGAGGCGTGCAGGGCGAGCACGAAGTACTTCTGCGCGGTGGGCTGGAGGCCCACGTCGTAGCTCATCCAGCCCGCCAGCTCGGCCAGTTCGGCCGCGACCTTGAACAGGCGCCTGCCGGTGGCGGCGGGCTGCGGCTCCTGGAGGAGGTCCGTCACCTCGTGCAACTGGCCGACGACCGCCTTGCGGCGCAGTCCGCCGCCGCACTGGGCGTCCCACTGACGGAACATCACGGTGGTGGACTCCAGGAGGTCCAGCTCCGGCTGCGAGAGCCGGCCGCCGCGGCGGGTCGAGGCCGGCGGTTCGGGTTCCTCGTACGACGCCATGGGCGTGGGGACGAGCCAGCGCTGCATGGGCTCGATGAGGGCCGGGCCCGCGGAGAGCGCCAGCGAGCTGCCGAGGAAGCCGCGCCGCGCCAACATCAGGTCGCTGCGCGAGTATTCACTGATCAGCGCGACCGTCTGGGGTCCGGTCCAGGGCAGGTCGATGCCGGACACGGAGGGTGCCTGGTGGGCCGCGCGCAGACCGAGGTCCTCCACGGCGACGACACAGCCGAACCGCTCGGAGAACAGCTCCGACAGGATCCGCGGGATCGGCTCGCGCGGATTCTCCCCGTCCAGCCAGCGGCGCACCCGCGAGGTGTCCGTAGAAATGTGGTTGGCACCCAACTGGCGGGCCCGGCGGTTCACTTGACGCGCCAGCTCGCCCTTCGACCAGCCGCTGCGCACGAACCACGAGCCGAGCATGTCGTTGGGGCGCTTGTCAGCGTTTGTCCCGCCTCCGCCGTTGCCGCCCACTGGAACGCCCCCACTCCCCGAGACCACTTGCCGCCGCTCTGCGCCAAGCCCTATCAGAATGCCCGTAATACGGCCGCGCGTCCGGCAGTTCTCACCCTTCGAACGGGAAGCCGGCTTGCCCTTGGCATACCCACGAGTACAGACAACCCCTGGACTCGTGCACACAAAGTAATCCTACGATCACGCGCCCAACCATGGCGATCCGTGAAACGCCACCATTCGCCACCCCTTCGAATGAACTCCGGTCGCCCTGCTCGCGATTCACTTGACACAGAACGGCCAAGGGTGGGCGGAGAGGTGCACTCCAGGGCGCACGAAACCGAGCGCACCACCCCGCACACCACAAGGCGCCGCCTGGATCGCGCGATATCGGGCAGCCAGGAACAGAGGGTGACAATCCGGTTCCGTCACGTAACCACCGGCGCATCGGACCCGTTGGAGGGGGCATGGGCTTCACGATCGGCAGTAGTCGGGCGATGCGCGACATCCGGACCGGCGCTCGTCGCCGCGGCCGCTCGTCGGAGGGCACCGCCGTGGCCGCGTTCACCGGACTGTGGGGATGGGATGTGGTCCCCGGTGCCCGAGCCGCCGCGGGGGCGTGCTCGTGCGGCAGGGCCGACTGCGCGGCACCGGGTGCGCACCCGCTGGGCTTCGCCCCGACGATCCGGGCCGGCGCGACACTGAACGAGGCGACCGGCATCTGGTCCGAGTTCCCGGGTGCCGCGGTGATGCTTGCGGTCGGACGGGCGTTCGACGTGATCGAGGTGGCCGAACCGGCGGGGCGCCGCGCGCTGGTCCGCCTGGAACGCATGGGCCTCCCCCTCGGTCCGGTCACGGCCACCGCGGACGGCCGCGCCCAGTTCTTCGTCTCCCCCGGTTCCGCCGCCGAGCTTCCCGAGCTCCTCTACCGGATGGGCTGGGACGACGCCTCCCTCGACCTGCACGGCCTGGGCCCCGGTACGTTCATCACCGCCCCGCCCTCCGACCGCGCGGGACTCGGCCCGGTCCGCTGGCTGCGCTCCCCCGCCCTCGACTCCGCCACGAAGCCGCCCCCGGGCCGGCTGCTGCTGGGCACACTCGCCTACGTGGCACACCGTTCGCGGGCCTGAGGATCCATCCGAGCCTGCCCGCACGGGTCCGTCCGCCGCCTCTTCGCCCCGTGGCGGCGGACGCCGTCTGCGGCACGAACCGCACAGGACGAAGCGCCCGCCCCCGACAGTTCTGTGGGGGCGGGCGCTTCTTCGGGTACCTACGCGTTCACGCGGGTGGTCACTCTCCGATAAGGGCGTCAACGAACGCCTCCGGCTCGAACGGCGCCAGGTCGTCCGCGCCCTCGCCGAGCCCCACCAGCTTGACCGGGACGCCCAGCTCACGCTGCACCGCGATGACGATGCCGCCCTTCGCCGTACCGTCGAGCTTGGTCAGCACGATGCCGGTGATCTCCACGACCTCGGCGAACACACGCGCCTGGACCAGACCGTTCTGGCCGGTGGTCGCGTCGAGGACGAGCAGCACCTCGTCGAGCGGAGCGTGCTTCTCGACGACGCGCTTGACCTTGCCGAGCTCGTCCATGAGGCCGGTCTTGGTGTGGAGCCGGCCCGCGGTGTCGATGAGGACGACGTCCGCGCCCTCTTCGATGCCCTCCTTGACCGCGTCGAACGCGATCGAGGCGGGGTCGCCGCCCTCGGGGCCGCGGACGGTGCGGGCGCCCACGCGCTCGCCCCAGGTCTGGAGCTGGTCGGCCGCGGCGGCGCGGAAGGTGTCGGCCGCGCCCAGCACGACGTTCTTGCCGTCGGCGACGAGCACGCGCGCGAGCTTGCCGGTGGTGGTGGTCTTGCCGGTGCCGTTGACGCCGACGACCATCACGATGCCAGGGGTGTCGAGGTTCGAGTCGGTCTTGACCGTGCGGTCGAACTCCGGGACGAGCAGCGTGAGCAGCTCCTCGCGCAGCAGGGTGCGCAGTTCGACCGGCGTCCGGGTGCCGAGCACCTTCACGCGCTCGCGCAGCCGCTCGACCAGTTCCTGGGTGGGCTGCACTCCGACGTCGGCGACGAGCAGCGTGTCCTCGATCTCCTCCCAGGTCTCCTCGTCGAGGTGCTCGCGCGAGAGCAGCGTGAGCAGCCCCTTGCCGAGCGCGTTCTGCGAGCGGGAGAGCCGGGCGCGCAGGCGCACCAGACGGCCGGCGGTCGGTTCCGGGATCTCGATCTCGGGGACGGCCGGAGGTTCCTCGACGACGACCGACGGGGCGGCCGATCCGTCGGGAAGATCTACTTCCTCTATGGTGCGGCGTGGTTCGTCGCGTGGCGCCTCCGCCTCGTCGCCGACGTGCGGTTCGGCCGGAGGCGCGGTGATGTCGGGGGCGGCGGGGGGCGGCGGGGGCAGCTGCTTCCGCTTGCGACTGCCGACGACGAGCCCACCGAGCGCGCCGATCACCACCACGGCGATGACTACAGCAAGGATGATGGTTTCCATAACAGACCCAGTATGGCGTGACCTCCCGCCCGAACCGTTCGTTGCCCGCGCGGGGCCGCATGTCCCGCCGGCCGGGCCGGTCCGCCGCCAGGCCCCGCGTCGGCCGGAAAGCCTCTCAGAGGCACAGTGACAACGGGTCCGGCACGCGAGAGCCATGTCGGGTCCGGTAGATGAGAGCCGCGTCGGGTGTGGTGCATGAGCCGCGTCGGGTGCGCGCGGCGCGGCCGGGGCGTGCCATGGCCCCTGTCGCCGACCGTGCCATGCCCTCGCCATCGACACCAACGGGGCTCCGGCCTCGCGGCGCCGCCGGCGTCGTACGTACGTGCTGCCGCCCAGGCCCGCGGTGGCGCCCGGAGCGCGGCCCGGCTCGGGCGGCGCTTGAAAGGTTCCGCGCCTATGGTCGTCTGACGCATCGTCAGCTACCGTCCCCCTCCACACACGAAGGGGGGCTCCCCATGCCCGTAACGGTCGTGCGCTTCAACCTCGTCGAACCCGACGCCACCCCCGCCTCGCTCAGTGCCCGCTACCAGGCCGCCGTCGAGATGGCCACGTACGCCGACGACCGCGGGATCACCACGGTGCAGACCGAGGAGCACCACGGCGTCGCCAACAACTGGCTGCCCTCGCCGTTCGCCTTCGCGGGCGCGGTCTTCGGGGCGACCCGGCGTCTCGCGGTCACCGTCTCGGCCGTCATCGGCCCGCTGCACGACCCGCTGCGTCTCGCCGAGGAGATCGCCGTACTCGACCTGCTCAGTGGTGGACGTCTGGTGACCGTGGCCGGCATCGGCTACCGGCCCGAGGAGTACGCGCTCTTCGACGTCGACTGGAAGCGGCGTGGCGAGCTCCAGGACGAGCTCCTGGAGACGGTGCTGAAGGCGTGGACCGGCGAGGAGTTCACCTATCGGGGCCGCACGGTACGGGTCACCCCGCGTCCGTTCTCGGACCCGCATCCCCTGCTGCTGGTGGGCGGTTCCTCCAGGGCGGCGGCCAGGCGCGCCGCCCGGCTCGGGCTGCCGTTCTTCCCGAGCGCGCACCTGCCCGAGCTGGAGGCCTACTACAAGGAGCGGCTCATCGAGTACGGCACCGAGGGCTGGACCATGATGCCCGGCGCCGAGACGCCGCTGCTGCACATCGCCGAGGACCCGGACCGGGCCTGGGCCGCGTACGGCTCCCACTTCCTGCACGAGGCGCGGACGTACGCCTCCTGGCAGTCCGGTGACATCCGCTCGGCGGTGAAGTCGGCGGCCACGACGGTCGAGGAGCTGCGCGCCGAGGGCGTCTACCGCATCCTCACGCCCGACCAGTGCGTGGCGCAGGGCCTCGACAACCTCGTCCTGCATCCGCTGTCCGGCGGGATGCCCGTGGAGGAGGGCTGGCGCAGCCTGCGGCTGTTCTGCGAAAGCGTGCTGCCCCGGCTCGAGTGACCTCACGGTCCGAGCCGGGGCAGCACGCCCTCTTTACGAGTACGAGGAGAGGGGCAGCGGGGACTTGGCCCTTCTCCCCGAGTTCCGGGGAGTCACCGCGGCGCGCGAGGAGCCGCCGGTGACGTGGGCGGCTAGCCCATCTCCTCCAGGGTCTTGCCCTTCGTCTCCTTGACGAACTTGAGCACGAAGGGGATGGAGAGCACGGCGAAGAATGTGTAGATCACATAGGTGCCGGACAGGTTCCAGTCGGCCAGCGACGGGAAGCTCGCGGTGATGGCCCAGTTGGCGATCCACTGCGCGGAGGCGGCGACACCGAGCGCGGCGGCACGGATGTGGTTCGGGAACATCTCGCCGAGGAAGACCCAGACCACGACACCCCAGGAGAGGGCGAAGAAGAGGACGAAGACGTGCGCGGCGATCAGGGCGACCCAGCCCTGGGTGGCCGGCAGCTTGCCGTCGACCAGGTCGTAGGAGAAGGCCCAGGCCTCCGCGCCGAGACCGATGGCCATACCCACCGAGCCGATGAGGGCGAGCGGCTTACGGCCGATGCGGTCCACGAAGATCATGGCGATCACGGTGCCGACGATGTTGATGATCGACGTGGTGAACGAGTAGAAGAACGAGTCCGTCGGGTCGACGCCGACCGACTGCCACAGCGTCGCGGAGTAGTAGAACGCGATGTTGATGCCGACGAACTGCTGGAAGACCGAGAGGCCGATGCCGACCCAGACGATCGGCAGGAAGAGGAAGCCGCCGCCGAGCAGGTCCTTGAAGGTCGACTTGTGCTCGCGCTTCATGGCGTGCTCGATCTCGGCGACGCGGGCGTCGAGGTCGATCTTGTCGCCCTCGACCTCCTTGAGCACCTCACGGGCACGGTCCCTGCGGCCGACCTCGAGCAGGAAGCGCGGCGACTCGGGGATGGCGAAGGAGAGCAGACCGTAGAGGACGGCCGGGATGACCATGACGCCGAGCATGACCTGCCAGGCTTCCACGCCCAGGAGCTTGCCCCGCTGCTCGCCGCCGGCGGCGTTCAGGATGGCGTAGTTGACCAGTTGCGAGATGGCGATGCCGATGACGATCGCGGCCTGCTGGAACGAGCCGAGCCGTCCGCGGTACGCGGCCGGGGAGACCTCGGCGATGTAGGCGGGACCGATGACGGAGGCCATGCCGATGGCGAATCCGCCGACGATGCGCCAGAAGGCGAGGTCCCACAGCGCGAAGGGCAGCGCCGAGCCGACGGCGCTGATGGTGAAGAGCGTCGCGGAGATCTGCATGCAGCGGATGCGGCCGATGCGGTCGGCCATGCGGCCGGCGGACGCGGCGCCGATGGCGCAGCCGATCAGGGCGATGGCGATGACCTGGGCCAGGGCCGCGGAGCCGACGTTGTAGCGGCTGCGGATGGCCTCGACGGCGCCGTTGATCACGGCACTGTCGTAGCCGAACAGGAAGCCGCCCATCGCGGCCGCAGCCGCGATGAAGATGACATGCCCGAGATGTTCGGGGTGAGCCAACTTGGCTTCTGACTTAGGTGCCTGCGATGCGCTGGTCACGTAAAACTCCTCGGGCCACCGGCCTCGCTGCCGGGGGTGGGGGGCGAAACCCTTCGCTGGTGGTACCAGTGGCGCACATGTTCACGCGGGCCACCACCTGAAGGTAAAAGCAACGTCGGAGAGACTATGCCTTCAACTTTCGAAGTCAAAGTTGGAGGGATGTGAACTTCCATGGCAGATGTGACGTAGTTATGTTCAAGACTTGAACATCCGGTACCCGAATGGTCCATCAAAGGCCACCTTGCGCACCGCGTCGCACGGTCACTGAGCCGGGTCCAGACGGCGGAATCCGCAGCGTGTCGGCTTGCTCGAGGCCGACCGCACGGGCGATCGGGCCCGTCGACATCTCCGGCTCGGGCGGCGGCCGCGGGGACCGTCGCGGCGCGCGGATCCTGAACGGAGCGCACGGGTGTGACACGCGGAACACCCGCGGAACACCGCGGACACGCCTACGGGGTGCGCCCGCTCCGACACCGTCCCCGCCGTGTTTCGCGTTGCCCGTAGCGGCCCGAGCGGCGAGGATCCGGTCATGCCGCCCACGACGGTCGTCAACCTCAAGGGTCACCGCGACGATCCCGCGTACGCCGATGTGGTGTACGTCGGCCGCGCCATGCACCGGGGCGGCTGGCACCTGGCCGGGTCCCCGCTGGCGAGCCCGTTCCGTCCGGGCCACGACGGCACCCGGAAGGAGGTCGTCGAGATGTACCGTGCCCATCTGCTGGCGCGTCCCGAGCTCCTGGCCCGGCTCCCGGCCCTGCGCGGCCACCGGCTCGGCTGCTGGTGCGTACCCGAGCTCTGCCACGCGGAGGTGATCGCCGAACTCGCCGACGAGGGCGTCGGCGAGAACCTCCCCACCCCCGACGGGGCGTAGGTCAGCCCTACGGCATCGGGCAGGCTTGAGGCACGGACACGGGCGGGCGCGGGCGCGGGCGCACCGGGAGCATGTCAGGGAGCGCCCTCGGGCACGTACGACCGCGCGGACGCGGACACGGAGGCGTCACCGCAGCCGCTGGCTGATGACCTTCGACACGCCGTCGCCCTGCATGGACACGCCGTACAGCGCGTCGGCGACCTCCATCGTGCGTTTCTGGTGCGTGATCACGATCAGCTGGGAGGCCTCCTGCAGCTCCTGCATGATCCTGATCAGCCGCTGGAGGTTGGTGTCGTCCAGCGCGGCCTCGACCTCGTCCATCACGTAGAACGGACTGGGGCGCGCCTTGAAGATCGACACGAGGAGCGCGACGGCGGTCAGCGACCGCTCGCCGCCGGAAAGCAGGCTGAGCCGCTTGACCTTCTTGCCCGGCGGCCTGGCCTCCACGTCGACACCCGTGGTGAGCATGTTGTCGGGGTCGGTCAGGATGAGCCGCCCGTCCCCGCCCGGGAACAGCCGGCTGAAGACGCCCTCGAACTCCCGGGCGGTGTCCCGGTACGCCTCGGTGAAGACCTGCTCGACGCGCTCGTCGACCTCCTTGATCACCTGGAGAAGGTCGGCGCGCGTCTTCTTGAGGTCCTCCAGCTGCTCACTGAGGAACTTGTGGCGCTCCTCCAGCGCGGCGAACTCCTCCAGAGCGAGCGGATTGACCTTGCCGAGCTGCTGGTACGCGCGTTCGGCCGACTTGAGCCGTTTCTCCTGCTCGGCACGGTGGAACTGCCGGGGCTGGTTGCGCGGGTGCTCCGGATCCTCGGGCAGTACCTCGCCCTCGGCGGGCAGCGACGGCGGTACGAGCTGATCGGGGCCGTAGTCCGCGACGAGGCCCGCCGGCTCGACGCCGAGCTCGTCCAGCGCCTTCGCCTCCAGCTGCTCCATGCGCATCCGCTTCTCCGCGCCGAGCACCTCGCCCCGGTGCACCGAGTCGGTGAGCTTGTCGAGCTCGGCCTTGAGATCGCGGCCCCGGCCGCGCGCGGCGACGAGCTCCTGCTCGCGGTGCGCCTTGGCGCTGTCGGCGGCGGTGCGCTCCGCCTCGGCCCGGCCGAGCGAGACCTCGACGTGCGCGAGCAGCTGCCGGGCACCCGAGGCGACGGCCTCGGCGACGGCCGCCTCGTGACGCAGCCGCGCCCGGCGCTGTTCGGCACGCGCGCGTGCCTCGCGTTCTGCGCGGGCGGCCCGGTCGAGCGAGTCGGCCCGTCCCGCGAGGCCCTTGACCCGCTCCTCGTGCGTACGCACCTGTAGCCGGGCCTCCATCTCCGTCTGCCGCGCGTTGGCGCCGTCGGCGGCGAGCCGGTCCCGTACCGAGGTGTCCGGTTCCTCCTCGACGGGCATCTCCTCGGCCACGGCGAGCCGTTCGGCCAGCTCCTCGGCCTCCTCCACGGCCCGGTCGAGCGCCTCCTGCGCACGGGCGGCGGCCGCGGTGCTGCGCTCCGCCTCGCCCGCGGCGCCCCGCGCCTGCCCGGCCAGCCGTCCGAGCCGCTGCGCGACCGACGACTTCTCCCGCTCGGCGGCCCGTCGCCGCTCCCCCAGCTCCTCGACGAGCGCGGCCCGCTCCGTGCGCCGCTCGGCCGCCAGCCGCTGGGCGTCGGTCAACTCCTCGCAGCGGACGGCCAGTTCCTCCAGCTCGGCCGCGGCCTCGTCCACCGAGGCCTGCACTTCGAGCAGACTGGGCGCCCCGGCGGACCCGCCGTGCGCGAAGTGCGCCCCGAGCAGGTCGCCCTCGGCGGTCACCGCGGTCAGCGCGGGCCGCGCGTAGACCAGATCCTCGGCCTCTTCGAGGGTCCCCACGACGACGATCCCGCGCAGCAGCCGGCGGACGGCCGGCATCAGATCGGCGGGACCCCGGACGAGATCGGCGGCGTACGACAGCCCGTCGCTCCGCTCCCCGGCCCTGTACCTGTCCTGGTCCTGGTCCGGGTCCGGGTCCTGGTCGCCGCCCTGGACGCTGCCCTGGTCCCTGTTCTGGTCCTGGTTCTGGTCCTGGTCCCTGTCGTGAAGGGGTACGGCGGTGGAGGCGCCGTCCGACGGTCCGGCTTCGGCGCGGGCTTCCTCGGGTGCTCCGGCGAGCAGCAGCGCCGCGCGGCCCGCGTCCTGCTTGCGCAGCAGACGGATGGCCTCCGCCGCCGAGGCGGGCGTGGTGACCGCGACGGCGTCCGCGGCCGCGCCGAACGCGGCGGCGAGCGCGACCTCGAAGCCGGGGGTGACCGACAGCAGTCCGGCGGCGGGACCCAGTACGCCGGTGAGCCGGTCCGCGGCGCCGAGCAGGGCTCCCGTGCCGTCCTTGCGGCGCAGGCCGAGGGCCAGCGCCTCGCGACGGGCCTGGGTGGCGGCCCGCTCGCGTTCGGCCGCGGTGGCCGCCTCGCGGGCCGCGCTCAGCGTGGCCTCCGCGTCGGACAGCGCCCGCCTGGCCGCCTCGTGCTGTTCGGCGAGGTCGGCGTCGCCCGCGTCGAGACCGTCCACCTCGGCCTTCAGCTGCTCGTACTCCTCCTGGGCGGTGACCGCGCGTTCCTGGGCCTCGTCGCGGGCGGCGGCGAGCCGGTCGATCTCGGCCTGCGCGGAGGCGGCGCGTGAACGGGCCGCGTTGACTTGACCGTTGAGGCGGGCGAGGCCCTCCCGGCGGTCGGCGATGGCGCGGGCCACGTCCTTGAGGCGGCGCTCCTCGACGGTGAGTTCGCGCTCCAGTTCGGCGCGGTGTGCGACGGTGTCCTCCAGGGCCCGCTCGGCCGCCTCCAGGGCCGCTTCGAGTTCGGCCTCCTGCTCACGGACGCGGGCGGCCTCGCGCTCCATGTCCTCGGGGTCGCGTCCGCGCCGTTCCTCGGCGGGCACCGAGGTGGCGCTCTTCACGCGCGCGTCGGCCAGCGAGACGGTGCCGCGGACCCGCTCGGCGAGCTGGGAGAGTTCGTACCAGGTCTGCTGTGCGCGCTGCAGGCGCGGCGTGAGCTGCCGTACCTCGTCCTCCAGCAGGGCCTCCCGCTGGAGCGCCTTCTTCAGCTCGGCCTCGGCGGATTCCTTGCGTTCCTTGAGCGCGGCCTCGTCGGCGATCTCCGACTGGAGCGCCCCTCGCAGGCGTACGAGGTCGTCGGCGAGCAGGCGCAGCCGGGCGTCGCGCAGGTCGGCCTGGATGACGGCGGCGCGGCGTGCCACGGCGGCCTGCCGGCCGAGCGGCTTCAGCTGGCGCCGCAGTTCGTCGGTGAGGTCCTGGACGCGGGCCATGTTCGCCTTCATCGCGTCCAGCTTCCGCAGCGCCTTCTCCTTGCGCTTGCGGTGCTTGAGGACTCCCGCCGCCTCCTCGATGAAGGCGCGGCGGCCCATCGGGTCCGCGTGCAGGACGGAGTCCAGCTGGCCCTGCCCGACGATGACGTGCATCTCCCGGCCGATGCCGGAGTCGGACAACAGCTCCTGGATGTCCAGCAGTCGGCACGTGTCGCCGTTGATCTGGTACTCGCTGCCGCCGTTGCGGAACATGATCCGCGTGATGGTGACCTCGGCGTACTCGATGGGCAGGGCGCCGTCGGAGTTGTCGATGGTGAGTGACACCTCGGCACGGCCGAGCGGCGGGCGCCCGGTGGTGCCGGCGAAGATGACGTCCTCCATCTTGCCGCCGCGCAGCGACTTGGCCCCCTGCTCACCCATGACCCAGCTGAGGGCGTCCACGACGTTGGACTTGCCCGAGCCGTTGGGGCCCACGACACAGGTGATGCCCGGCTCGAACCGCAGGGTGGTCGCGGAGGCGAACGACTTGAAGCCGCGCAGGGTCAGGGCCTTGAGGTGCACGCCGCTGGACTCTACCTTTCGGGCCGGTCTCACTCCATGAACGCGCGGTTTCACCCATGAACGCGCAGGGCACACCAGACGTTAAAGAGGGGGAGCGGTGCTCGGGGGAAAGAAAGAAGGGACGCCTGAGGGCGTCCCTTGCAAATCTGACAACTTAGCGGTTGATTCGGGCTGCCCAACCACTGCTGTCGTGGTGCGGTGCAGTGATCAGGTGAGCGCAGGCTCCGCCTGGGGTACGTCGATGCTCTCGAGAAGCGAGTCGTGAGAAGCGGCAGCCGCGAGCGCGTCGTTCTCGGCCTGAATCCGTACGAGCTCGGATTCGAGGTCCTGGACGCGCTGCTGGAGCCGTCGCATCTCGGCAATGAGTCGCGGGTCGGAACCGCCGACGTAACCGAGAAGCGCCTTTGCCATGATGGATGGTCCTCCACACTGAGTGACCGACCGAAGCGGTGTGGGTCGTGAGGGAATCGCACCCGCGATGCTTGACACTGCTGATGTCCTGCTGCCGTTCCACATGCCAAACAGCTAGGGTGCGCGGGGCTTTCAGCGTCTCACCAAAAAGTTTGACGGTCAACACGATCACGCCCTGCATCGGCGGGCAACCCACTGTCGCGCGGCTTCTGAAACGGCGGCGCGACGACTCCTGCGGGGCCCTCAGGGCGTCGAGATCATCGTTACCTCGGGAGCCTGCCACTTCGAGCCGTTCTTGGCAACCACCAGGCCGTTTCCGCTACTGACGGGTGCCGGTGGCATACGCCATGCCATCTTTCCGGGGCATCGAGGCCGTCATCGTCACCGGATGGCGAAGCCGTCGTAGATCCCCCGGGGCGTGTCCCAGATCTCAGTGACTCCGTCGACCCGGCCGGGCGTGTCGTCTCCCTGAAGCCAGTCGAGCAGACCCTGACAGCCGGCCCGGGAGCCCTCCGCGACCACCTGGACCCGTCCGTCGTCGAGATTGAGAGCAAAACCACTCAGCCCGCCGATCTCCAGCGCCCTGGCCCGCGTAAACCAGCGGAAACCCACACCTTGGACCCGTCCGCGCACCCAGACGACCAGCCGCACAACCTCGTTCATGGCTGCACGCTAACCGGACAATGTCACGTGGAGCACATCCTCCCCTTGCGCCATGGGGTACCGTCCCGACCCAATGAGTCTCACTAGAAACTCACTCTTTCGGGTGAGGTTCAGGTGAGAATCGCTGACTCAAGATCGAGGAAGGCCCAAGAGATGGGACGCCACCGACGCTCCGACGCCGGCCGCGCCGCCACAGGGCGCGCCACCGGAGTCACAGATACGAGCGGTGCCCACACGGAAAGCTACGGCCCGGAGAACCTGTACGGCTACGCGGCCGTCGCCGACCTCCCGTCCGCGGCCGCCAACCGCTCGCACCGCAAGCGGAAGGGTCCGAGCCCGGTCAAGACGGGACTGCTCGGCGTCTCGGCGGCCGTGGCCCTCGGCACCGTGGCCGTCGCGGCCGGTGTCGTGCCGGGCAGCGACAACTACTCGCTCGGCGCGCTCGGCGGTGGCGGCAACAAGTCCGACAGCGTTCAGGCCGTGGGCTCGCCGTCCAGTGGGAACACCCAGCAGGGCGGCACCTCGGGCAGCGCGGACTCCCGCGACGACACGTCGACGAGCCGTGGCGCCAATCGCGCGGCCTCGCCGTCGGCCGCCCCCTCGGCCCCTTCGACCTCGACCTCCTCCTCGCCGTCGGCCGCTCCGACCACGGCGCAGCCGCCGAAGGTGCCGACCGCCAAGCCCACCGACGAGGCACCGGCGCCCGAGGCTCCGCAGCCCACCCAGACCGCCACCGAGGCGCCGGTCACCACCTCCCCGGTGAACGTGTCCGCGGAGGCCGTAGCCGAGGCCGAGGTGCTCAAGCTCGTCAACGACGAGCGCGCCAAGGTCGGTTGCAGCCCGGTTGCCGCGAACAGCGCGCTGTCGGACCTGGCCCAGACCTTCAGCGAGGACATGGCGGCGCGGGACTTCTTCGACCACACCGACCCGACCGGGCTCACCCCCTGGGACCGTGCGGCGAAGGCCGGGATAACCAGCCTCGGCGGCGAGAACATAGCCCGCGGCCAGGCCGACGCGGCCGCCGTCATGGACGCCTGGATGAACAGCCCCGGTCACAAGGCCAACATCCTGAACTGCGACTTCAAGACCCTCGGCGTCGGAGTCCACTTCGCCACGGGCGGCCCTTGGTGGACGCAGGACTTCGGCTACTGAGCCAACCGCAGGTCAGAGGGCTAAGCACCCTCCTGGGCCGTGTCCGGGCCGCCGTGCGTGGAATCTTCATCCGTGAAGACGCCATCCACGGCGGCCCGAGTCCGTTTCCCGCTCGACGGCATCAGGCGCGCGTACGTCCGCCGGCCTGGGTGCCCATCAGATCGCGGCGAGTTTGTTGAGCAGGTGGCCCAGCTCTGCCGGCGCCTGAATGTGGGCCAGGTGGCCCTGGCCAGGGAGTTCGTGGACTTCGGCGTGCGCGACGTACTGCCGCACGTGGTCGAACGATGTTCCGTAGGGGGCCGTGCCGCGATTATGCCGGCCGATGATCAGGTCGGCTTGATCTGCCTGCTGTGCCATCAGATCCGGAGGTGGCTCCGCGTTGAGGGCGCTGAGTTCGGCGTACAGCGGTCCGCTCAATCGACGCAGTGTCGCCCAACTGTGGGGATCGGCCCGAAGGCCGTCGACATGTGCTGCGGAGAAGCCGGAGATCTGCCGATTGACGATCTCGACGCAGCGATCCCAGTCCGCCGTCTCCTCGGCGACCTTCAGGTCCGGCAGTGCATGGCGTCCGAACGGTCGCATCACCGGCTCGTAGGCGATCACTTGGGGAATCGGGCGCTCGTTGGCGGCCAGCAAGGTGATCAAGCCGCCGTAGCTCCAGCCGAAGAGCGTCCGCGCGCCGCCGAACTCGTCAAGGACCACGCCGAGGTCCTCGATCTCTGTCCGCAGCGAGTAGGAGTTGGTCAGAGCCCCCGAGGGGGCGCGGCCCCGGCGGTTTACGACTACCACCGAGGGCCAGGCGTCGACGGAGCCCGCAACGTGGCGCCACGTGTGCGCGTCGCTCATCACGCCGGGGACGACGACGAGGCCCGGAGCATCCGGCTCCCCGTACACATCGACCGTCACCCAACTGTCCCCGCCGGCCGGCAGCCTCTTCTGAATCGTTCGCTCCATAAATTTATTATGGAGCAAACGATCTACAATGCAAGCGTGACCGAACGAAACCGTGGACGACCACGAGCCTTTGACCGTGACCGCGTGGTCCTTGATGCAGCTCGCCTCTTCTGGCGACGCGGCTACTCCGGCACCTCGACCCGCGCCCTGACCGCGGCCCTCGGTCTGTCCACCTCCAGCCTCTACGCCGCCTTCGGCAGCAAGGCTGGACTGTTCGAGGAAGCGGTTCGGACCTACGCCGAGCGGTACCGCGAGATCTATCAGCAGGCTGTCGCCGAGAACGACATCCTGACCGTGATCAAACGCATCCTCGCCGACTCGGTGCACGAGTTCACCCAGCCAAGCGACACACACCCCGGCTGCCTCATCAGCAGTGCCGTGATGAGCGACAGCACGAGCACGCTCGACACCAGCGCCTACGTCGCCGAACTGCACAGCTCGAACGAGCAGGCCCTCCTCGCACGCATCGAACGAGCGATCCAAGAAGGGGAACTAGCCGCCGGCACCAACGCAGCGGTCCTGACCGGGCTCGTCCAATGCGTCTGGCACGGATTGTCAGTGCGATCCAACGGCGGCACATCTCGCGAGGACCTGCTCGCGACAGCGCAACTTGCTCACCATCTGATCTGCCGACAACTCACGTCACCAGCGTCCTGACCCGCAACACCTGGAAGTGCCCTCCGTTGGACCGGTAAGCCAGGCTCCGGATGGGAGCCAGGCGACCGGCTCAGGCATCGTCCTGGGTAGCTCGGTACGCCTCACCGAGTCCAGGCACGTTCGAGGGTCTCGATGGCGGCTGGGCTGGCGCCGCACTCTTCGAGGTGGTCGCGCCGGCCTGGTCGGCCCGCTCGGGGGGTCGGCCGTGTGCAGTACCTCCGGGGGTGCCGCGCGTGTGTGCGCACCTCGGAAGTGAGACCAGTACGCCAAGTGCCCCAAGTTCCCCAGGTACGCCAGGTGTTACGCGAGGACGCGACGCTAACCGGCAGTTAGTGCGACCCTCCGGGTAGCGCTGTGGCTGAGTATGCTGGTCGAATGGAATCGTCCGGTCAGATCACGGAACGCGCCGGAAGTGACGAGAGCACCGTGTGCGGCGGCAAGGACCTCGCGTACGACGTGTTCGCCCGCGGCTGCCCGTCCCGGGGCACGCTGGAGAACGTCACCGGCCGCTGGGGCTCGCTCACGCTGGGGGCGCTCCACGACGGCACGTTCCGGTTCAACGAGCTGCGGCGCCGGGTCGACGGCGTCAGCGAGAAGATGCTCTCCCAGACCCTGCACGCGCTGGAGCGCGACGGTCTGGTGCACCGCGACGCGCGGCCCACGAACCCGCCGCGCGTCGACTACACCCTCACGCCGCTGGGTCGCGAGGTCGCCGAGCGGCTGCTGGACCTCATCACCTTCGTCGAGGGCCGCATGGACGACGTCCTGGAGGCTCGCGGGCGCTACGACGAGACCCGCGCGGCCCACCGCGAGGCGTAGCGGGTCGGACCGGAGGCGGCGCCCGGGGTGTCAGCCTGCTGGGCGGGGTGCCCGCTGGCAGCGCGGGCAGAAGTAGCTGGAGCGGTTCATCCAGGCCCGCCGGCGGATCGGCGTCCCGCAGCGGTGACAGGGCTCCCCTTCGCGCCCGTACGCGTCGAGCGAGCGGTCGAAGTAGCCCGACTCGCCGTTGACGTTGACGTACAGGCTGTCGAAGCTGGTGCCGCCGACGGCGAGGGCGTCGTTCATGACGTCGCGGATGTGACCGAGGAGCTCCGCGGTGCGCGGCCGGGTCATGGTTCCTGTCGGGCGTTCGTAGTGCAGCTTGGAGCGCCAGAGCGCCTCGTCCGCGTAGATGTTCCCGACGCCGCTGATCAGCGACTGGTCGAGCAGGGCGCGTTTGACCGTCGTGCGGCGGGCCCGCAGCGCGGTGTGGAACGCGGCGTCGTCGAAGAGGGGGTCGAGCGGGTCACGGGCGATGTGCGCGATGACGTCGGGAAGGCCGTCCGGGGTGTTCTCGTGCAGCGACAGCCCGCCGAACGTGCGCTGGTCGACGAAGCGCAGCTCGGTGCCCCGGTCGTCCTCGAAGCGGATGCGGATGCGCAGGTGCTTCTCCTCGGCGGCGTCCTGCGGCTGCACGAGCAGCTGGCCGCTCATGCCGAGGTGCGCGAGCACGGAGAACGGCGAGTCGTCGAGCGGCAGCCACAGGTACTTGCCGCGGCGCATCGCCTCCCCCACCCGGTGACCGGCGAGCGCCTTCGCGAAGTCGTCGGACCCAGCCAGGTGCCGCCGCACGGCCCGCGGATGCCGTACGTCCACCGACTCCACGACCCGGCCGGTGACCCAGCGCTCCAAGCCCCGCCGCACGACTTCGACTTCGGGCAGCTCGGGCACGGGACTCCTCCTGAGGGGCGGGCTGAGCGGATGATGCCGGAAGGGTACATCGCGCCCGCCGGCGGCCGTCGGCGGGCGGTTCGTCCCGGTCCAGCGGCACGCGCCCGCCGAGGAGTCGAGGCCCGCCCGCGCCCGGGTCCGGACCCCGCCTCCGTCACGGACCCGGACCCGGCCGGCCTCCGCCCGGGCCTGAGCCGGGCCGTGTCAACGCGCGGACCCCGCCGCGGCGCGGGAGCGCTGCGACGGGGTCCGGTACCGCTGGTACTGCTGCTGGGTACTACGGGTACCGCAGGTACTTCAGGTGCATGAAGGATTCAGGCCGTGGCCGTGTCGGTGGTCGGCGTCGAGGAGACGTCGGCGGTCTCCTCGATGTCCTGGGCCGCCTGCTGGGCGGCACGAGCCGCCTTTTCGGCGGCCTGGGCCGACTTCGCGCGTTCGTCCGCGGCGGAGTGGATGGCACGCCACGCGGATTCCGCGGCCTGCTGCTCCGCCTCCTTCTTGCTGCGGCCGGTGCCGGTGCCGTACGAGACGCCTCCGACGCGGGCGGCAGCAGTAAAGACCTTCTCGTGGTCCGGGCCGGTCTCCGAGACCAGGTACTCGGGAACTCCGAGCCCCTCGGTCGCCGTGAGCTCCTGGAGACTGGTCTTCCAGTCCAGGCCGGCACCAAGATTCGAGGACTTCTCGATCAGCGGGTCGAAGAGCCGGTGGACGAGTTCGCCCGCCGCCTCCAGTCCCTGGTCGAGATAGACAGCGCCGATCACCGCTTCAAGGGTGTCGGCGAGGATGGACGCCTTGTCCCGGCCTCCCGTGCCTTCCTCGCCCCGGCCGAGCCGGATGAAGGAGCCGAGTTCGAGGCCGCGGCCCACTTCCGCCAGCGCACGAGAATTGACCACCGCGGCCCGCAACTTGGCCAGCTGGCCTTCGGGCAGGTCGGGGTGGGTGCGGTACAGCGTGTCCGTGACCACGAGGCCCAGTACGGAGTCCCCGAGGAACTCCAGACGCTCGTTGGTCGGCAGACCGCCGTTCTCGTACGCGTAGGAACGATGGGTCAGCGCACGCACCAGAAGGGCGGACTCGAGCTTGTAGCCGAGCCGCCCTTCCAGAAGCGTGTGGGACGAGGCTGTGTTGTCCGCCTTTTTCTTGGCGGTTGGATCCGCCTTGGCGTCAGACATCAGACCTCTCACCAGCCGCTCAGACCTCGAGGACCTGGCGCTTGTTATAGGTGCCGCAAGCCGGGCACGCGATGTGCTGCAGCTTCGGCTCGTGGCAGCGCTCGCACGCAACCAGGGTGGGGACCGCAGCCTTCCACTGCGACCGGCGGTGGCGCGTGTTGCTGCGCGACATCTTCCGCTTCGGAACAGCCACGGCTACTTCTCCTGCTTCTCGTCGACGCCAGGTTCGGCGCCGCTCAACTCGTCCTTCTCGCCATCTTCGAGTGAACCGGCGAGTCCCTGCAGTGCCGCCCAACGGATGTCGACGGCGTCATGGTGGTGCTCCGGGTCGTCCGCGAGCCGCGCTCCACACTCGGAGCACAGGCCGGGGCAGTCGTCCTGGCACACCGGCTGCATCGGCAGTGCGAGCACCACCGCATCACGCAGCACGGGTTCGAGGTCGAACAGGCCGTCCTCGAGGAAGAGCGTGTCCTCGTCGTCCTCGGCGTCGTCGACCGGCTCCGCCTTGGGGCGGCTCCGGTCATCGGCGTCAGGGTACGAGAACATCTCCTGGAAATCCGCTGCGAGCACCTGCTCGAGCGGCTCCAGACACCTTACGCACTCCCCCTTGGCCGATGCACGGGCGGTGCCTGTGACAAGCACACCTTCCATGACCGACTCCAGGCGGAGCACGAGCTCCATCGGGGCGTCTTCCGGCACTCCGATGACACCCTGGATCCCCAGATCCTTGGGAGCGTCGATCGTGCGGGTCAGGCGCTGGAGCGCGCCAGGACGCCGCCCCAGCTCGTGTGTGTCGAACACGAGAGGATTGCGGTGGTCGAGGCGGGCGTTCAGAGCCATTCCTGCTTTCGATCTTCGAACTCAAGGGGAACGCCGCCCTTGGTGTCCCGCGGGCAGCGTGGATCGCGGACGTACACGCGACCGAAGAGCCAGGATACTGGACCTTTCGCTCTCGGCCCAATCCGGTCCGTACCGCCGGTCTCGACCGACCGTACGCGCCCCTCCTGACCCGGCGGTCAGTGACCGCCGCGCCCCTGCTCGTACGCCCTCAGCTGCTCCGCGCTGATCATGCTGGTGTCGAAGAGGCTGGCCTCGTCGAGGGCGTGGTTCTGCTGGTCCATGGCATGGGCCTGCTGCTGGGCGTAGACCTGCTGCTGGCCCTGGTCGTACGCCTGCTGCTGGTCGTAGCCCTGCTGCTGGTAGGCGGCGTACGGGTCGGCCTGCTGGTAGCCGTACTCGTCCTGCTGCTGGGCGTACTGCTGCTGGTAGCCGTACGGGTCGGCCTGCTGCTGGTAGGCGTACGCCTCCTGCTGCTGCCCGTAGGACGGCTGGGCGGCGGGCTCCGGGGCCTGGGCGGGCCGCTCGGGGCCGTCGGCGAGCTCCGCGAGGCCGGCCAGGTAGTCGGCGTCGCTGGTGTGCGCGCCGGGCGTTCCGTCCTCCCCGAAGGCGCTCAGGTCGCCGAGGTCGTCGCTGGCGATCCGGCCGTGCAGCTTCTGCCGGCCGTGGCCGACGGCCTCCAGGGTCTTGGCGAGGACGGCCTCGAAGGCGCCGAGCTTGACGTCGACGTATTCGTCGGCGTTGCGGCGCAGGGTCTCCGGGTCGTAACTGCGCTCCGGGGCGTCCTCGTCCTCGTATCCCTGCTCGTCGACCCCCGGGCCGGTGCCGAGGAGCTTCTCGCGGCCGCGGCCGACGGAGCCGAGGGTCTTGGTGAGGACGACCTCGAAGTTGGCCAGCTTGGAGTCGACGTAGTCGTCGGCCTCGGCGCGGACCTCCTCGGCCTCCTGGCGGGCCTCTGCGAGGATGCGGTCCGCCTCGTTCTGCGAGCGGCGGGCGACCTCGGTGTCGGAGATCAGTGAGCCCCGCTCGGCGTGCGCGGTCTCGATGATCCGCTCGGCCTCCTGACGGGCCCGCTCGACCATCTCCTCGCGGCCGCCGATCAGCTCCTGCGCCTGGGCGAGGGAGCCGGGCAGCGCCTGGCGCACCTCTTCCAGCATCGACAGCAGGTCGGCGCGGTTGACCACGCACGAGGCCGACATGGGCATGGAACGGGCACTGCCGACCGCCGCGACGATCTCATCGAGCTTCTTCTGCACGTCCACCGTGTGCTCGCCACTCTCTACAGCTGTGATGGAGACGGACGGGTCGACTGTACGACCACTCCCGCACCGTCCGACACCGGGTGACGGACTGTCAGTCACTCAGTCCTGGCCCAGCCGCTCCTTGAGGGCCGCCAGGACCACCGGCGGCACCAGATGGGAGATGTCGCCGCCCCAGTTCGCGACTTCCTTGACCAGCGAGGAGGACAGGAAGCTGTAGGTGGGGCTGGTCGGGATGAACAGGGTCTCGACGCCCGAGAGGCCGTAGTTCATCTGGGCCATCTGGAGTTCGTAGTCGAAGTCGCTGACCGCGCGCAGGCCCTTGACGATGGCCGGGATGTCCCGCTGCTTGCAGTAGTCGACGAGGAGGCCGTGGTAGGCCTCGACCTGGACGTTGCCGAACTCGGCCGTGACCTCGCGGATCAGCTCGATCCGCTCGTCGACCGTGAACAGGCCCTTCTTCGACTGATTGATCATCACCACGACGTGCACCACGTCGTAGAGCGGGGAGGCTCGGGCGATGATGTCGAGGTGTCCATTGGTGATGGGGTCGAATGACCCCGGACAGACGGCGCGGCGCAACAGTGGTCCCTCGCTCTCCGGTCCGGTCATCGTGCGTCTTCGCACGTAGAGGCGGCGCGACCGTACCAAAACGTGCCCTCGCCGTATCGACGGGCCCTGACGGCTTCGAAACCGTCCGGCCAGCCGAATTCACCGCCTCTGGTGCTGCGCTCCACGGTGACGAGCGCATCCTCCGCGAGCCAGCCCCCGGTCCGGAGTGTGAGCAGGATCTCCCGAAGATCGTCGTCCGGGACGACGTACGGAGGGTCGAGGAAGACCAGGTCGTACGGTGCCTCCGGCGCCGCCGTCCGGACGATCTGCTCCGCTTTGCCCGCCCTGACCTCGGCGCCGGGCAGGCCGAGCGACTTCACGTTGTCTCGGATGACCTTGGCCGCACGGGCGTCCGCCTCGACGAGCAGGGTGTGTCCGGCGCCGCGGCTGAGGGCCTCCAGGCCGACGGCGCCCGAGCCCGCGTACAGGTCCAGCACGCGCTCACCCTCCAGCGGGCCGCCGAGCAGGGACTGCCAGGTCGAGAAGAGGCCCTCGCGCGCCCGGTCGGAGGTGGGGCGGGTGCCGGTGCCCGGCGGGACGGCCAGACGGCGTCCGCCGGCCCGGCCGGCGATCACGCGGGTCATGAGGGTCCTTTGCGCTGGGGGTGGGTCGGTTCCTCCCAGTCTCTCAGCCGTCGGCCGGTCGCCGCCGCTCAGCCCTTGTCCAGGTACTGCTCCCGTTCCTCGTCCAGCAGGGCGTCCAGGGCGGTGCGCAGGCCGGGGATGCCCTTGAGGTCAGGGTCGGCCGCGACGACCGCGGTGGCCTCCTCGCGGGCCTCCGCGATGATCTCCTCGTCCTCGATGACGGCGAGCATGCGCAGGGAGGAGCGGACGCCGGACTGGGCCTGGCCGAGGACGTCGCCCTCGCGGCGCTGTTCGAGGTCGATGCGGGAGAGCTCGAAGCCGTCCAGGGTCGAGGCCACCGCGTTCAGCCGCTGACGCGCCGGGCTCGCCTCCGGCATCTCGGAGACCAGCAGGCACAGCCCGGCCGCCGAGCCACGGCCGACGCGGCCACGCAGCTGGTGGAGCTGGGAGACACCGAACCGGTCGGCGTCCATGATCACCATCGCGGTGGCGTTCGGCACGTTCACCCCGACCTCGATCACCGTCGTGGCGACCAGGACGTCCGTCTCACCCGCGGCGAAGCGGCGCATGACGGCGTCCTTGTCGTCCGGGTGCATCCGGCCGTGCAGGACTTCGACCTTGAGGCCCTGGAGGGGGCCCTTGGCGAGCTGGGCCGCGACGTCGAGGACGGCCAGCGGCGGGCGCTTCTCCGCGTCGTCCTCGGGGGTCTTCTTCTTGGCGCCCTTCTTCGGGTCGTCGTCCTCGTCACCGATGCGGGGGCAGACGACGTACGCCTGATGGCCGTTCTCCACTTCCTCGCGCACGCGCTCCCACGCGCGCGTGAGGAAGTGCGGTTTGTCCGCGGCCGGGACGACATGGCTGACGATCGGGGAGCGCCCGGCGGGAAGCTGGTCGAGGACGGAGGTCTCCAGGTCGCCGAAGACGGTCATCGCGACCGTGCGCGGGATGGGCGTGGCGGTCATCACCAGGAGGTGCGGGGGCTGCTTGCCCTTGCCGCGCAGGGCGTCGCGCTGCTCGACGCCGAAGCGGTGCTGCTCGTCGACCACGACCAGGCCCAGGTCGTGGAACTGCACCTTGTCCTCGATCAGCGCGTGCGTGCCGATGACGATCCCGGCCTCGCCGGTGACCAGGTCGAGCAGCGCCTTCCGGCGGCCGGCCGCTCCCATGGAGCCGGTGAGCAGCACGACCTTCGTGGAGTGCTCGGCCCCGCCGAGCATGCCGCCCTCGGCCAGCTCGCCCATCATCTCGGTGACCGACCGGTGGTGCTGCTGGGCGAGCACCTCGGTGGGAGCGAGCATCGCGGCCTGCCCGCCCGCGTCGACGACGGCGAGCATGGCGCGCAGGGCCACCATCGTCTTACCCGACCCCACCTCCCCCTGGAGGAGCCGGTGCATCGGGTGTTCGGTGGCGAGGCCGTCGAAGATCTCCTTGGAGACCTTCCGCTGGCCGTCGGTGAGGGTGAAGGGCAGTTTGGCGTCGAAGGCGGTCAGCAGGCCGTCCGGTGCGGGGACGCGGGCGACGGCCGGGAGCTGGGCGTCGGCATGGCGGCGGCGGGCCAGGGCGACCTGGAGGACGAACGCCTCGTCCCACTTGAGGCGGGCGCGGGCGTCGTGGATGTCGGCCTTGGTGTGCGGGCGGTGGATCTTGAGGAGGGCCTCGGGGAGGGTGACCAGGCCGCGGCCGTCCCGCAGCGAGTCCGGGAGGGGGTCGACCGCTTCCTGGGCGCTCGGCAGCACCGTCTGCACGGACTTGGCGATCTTCCAGGACTCCAGCTTGGCGGTGGCCGGGTAGATCGGGATGAGGGCGCCCGCCCAGCTGTCGACGCTCTCCACGGCCTCGTCGCCGTCGCCGCGCAGCAGTTCGTACGCCGGGTGGGCGAGCTGGAGACGGCGGTTGAAGACGGACACCTTGCCGGAGAACATCGCGCGGGTGCCCGGCAGCAGGTCCTTGTGGGGCTTGTGCACGCCGTGCCCGAAGAAGACCAGCTGGAGGCGGCCGCTGCCGTCCGTGATGGTGACTTCGAGGCGCTGACCCTTGCCGCGGGGCGCCTTGGACGAGGCGAAGGTGGCCAGGCGCGCGTCGGCGACCTGGGCGACCACGGTCACGTGCTCGTCCAGCGGCAGGTCGGCGAGGTGGGTGAGCTGCCCGCGCTCCTCGTATCTGCGGGGGTAGTGGTGCAGCAGGTCGCCGACGGTGTGCAGGCCGAGGTGCTCGGCCATCACCTTCGCGGTGGCGGGACCGAGCGCCTTCTTCAGTGGTTCTTCGAGCACGGGCACGAGATCCATTGCACACCACGTCACTGACATCGCCGTATACGTCCCGGAAATCCGCTGGTCAGACGGCTCGTTCCGGGCCTAGGATGACGCGCTCCGGCCCTCTTCGCGGTCACCGTCCCCCGGGACCGCCCGACCCCGCGCCGTCGCACGTCCCCCCACCCACCGGCGCAGCGACGATGGACTCCCAGACCTCACAGCCGTCCCAGGCCTCCCCGTCTCCTCATACGTTCCAGGTCGACCTGCGCGGTCTGGTCGACCTCCTCTCCCATCACCTCTACTCCAGCCCCAAGGTCTATCTGCGCGAACTGCTGCAGAACGCCGTCGACGCGATCACCGCGCGGCGCGCCGAGCAGCCGGACGCCCCCGCCACGGTGCGCCTGTACGCCGAGGGCGGCACCCTGCGGGTGGAGGACTCCGGCGTCGGGCTCACCGAGTCCGACGTGCACAGCCTGCTGGCGACGATCGGCCGCAGCTCCAAGCGGAACGACGGCCTGGAGTCGGCGCGTTCGGACTTCCTCGGCCAGTTCGGCATCGGCTTGCTGGCGTGTTTCGTCGTGGCCGAGCGCATCCGGGTCGTCAGCCGCAGCGCCCGGACGCCCGACGCGGCGCCCGTCGAGTGGACGGCGGCCGACGACGGCTCGTACACCGTGCGCACCCTGCCGCAGGAGGCGCGCACCGAGCCGGGAACCACCGTGCACCTGGTGGCCCGCGCCGGGGCCGGCGAGTGGCTGAGCGAGGAGCGGGTCCGATCGCTGGCACGCGACTTCGGGGCACTGCTGCCGTACGACGTGCGGGTCGGCGACGAGCCGATCGCGGACCTTCCCGCGCCCTGGGACCGGCCCTATCCGAGTCCCGCGACCCGGAGGGTCGCCCTGGCCCGGCACTGCAACGAGCTGTTCGGGTTCACTCCGCTGGACTCGATCGACCTGGACGTGCCGGTCGCCGGGATCCGGGGCGTGGCCTACGTGCTGCCGTCGGCGGTCAGCCCCGCCCAGCGCGCGAGCCACCGCGTGCACCTGAAGGGCATGCTGCTCACCGAGCGGGCCGAACAGCTGCTGCCCGACTGGGCGTTCTTCGTGCGCTGCGTCCTCGACACGGACAGTCTGCGGCCCACCGCGTCACGTGAGTCGCTGTACGAGGACGAGACCCTCGCCGCCGTACGGGAGGCGCTGGGCGAGCGCATCCGGTCCTGGCTGACGGGGCTCGCGGCCGGCGATCCGGAGCGGCTGGCGGCGTTCCTGTCGGTGCACCACCTGGGTGTGAAGTCGCTGGCGCGGCACGACGCGGAGATGCTGCGCACGATGCTGCCGTGGCTGCCCTTCGAGACGACCGACGGACGGCTGTCCCTGGAGGAGTTCGCGCAGCGGCACCCGGTGGTGCACTTCACGCGGACCGTGGAGGAGTACCGGCAGGTCGCGCCGATCGCCTCCGCGCAGGGCGTCGGGGTCGTCAACGGCGGCTACACGTACGACAGCGAGCTGATCGAGGCGTTGCCGGGCGTGCGCCCGGGTACGGTCGTCTCGGAGCTGGACGCGGACACCGTGACGGCTCACCTGGACGCGGTGGACCCGGCCGAGGAACTGGCCCTGTCGGCCTTCCTCGGGGTCGCGCGGGCCAGACTCGACCCGCTGAACTGCGACGTGGTCCTGCGCGCCTTCCACCCCATGTCGGTGCCCGCCCTGCATCTGGACGACCGGGCGGCCCGCCACGAGCAGGCCCGCGCGGAGGCCGAGGAACATGCCGACGACCTGTGGGCGGGCATTCTCGGCTCGCTGCGCGGCAGCGCCCCGCGCGCGCGTCTGGTCCTCAATCACCTCAACCCGCTGATCCGCAGGATCAGTTCGCTCGGTGAGCCGGACCTGATCGGCACCGCCACCGAGTCCCTCTACGGTCAGGCCCTGCTGATGGCCCAGCGCCCGCTGCGGCCCGCGGACTCGGCGCTCCTCAACCGCGCCTTCATCGGCCTCCTGGAGTGGGCCACCCACACCGACCCCGGAAAGGACGACCGCCGATGAACCCGGCCATGGACTTCGACACACTGCGCCGGGCGATGGCGGACAACTACGAACAGCCGGAGGGGCCCGGCCGCAACGCGCGCGCGGAGCAACTGCTCGTGGAGGCCGAGCGGCTGCACATCCCGCTCGCCGTCATCGAGGCGCTCGGACACCAGCTGAAGGTCTACAACTACAGCTCCGAGAAGGGCAAGATGTTCGTCCCCTTCGCGCGCCTGCTGCGCATGTGGGACGAACACCCCGAGGACTTCGACGAGTTCGAGATCCACTCGCTGCACTGGGTCTTCAAGTGGATGTCGGCGGGCATGCTCAACCAGCCGCACGTTCCGCTCGCCTCCATAGAGAAGTGGCTCGGCGAGATGGAGCGGCGCTACCGCCTCGCCGGGCACTCCGAACGGGCCGTGCGCAGCGCCGAGTTCAGCGTCGCCGCCCACCTGGGCGACCTGGAGCGCGCCGAGCGGGCGTACACCGCCTGGATGGCCGCGGACCGCGACTCCATGGCCGACTGCCACGCGTGCGAGCTGCACGGGCAGGGGTCGTGGCGGGCGGTGCGCGGTGCGGACCCTGAGGCGCTGGAGCTGTGGGCGCCGGTGCTGGAGGGCGAGTACACCTGCGCCCACGAGCCGCACACCGTCCTCGCGTCCTCCCTGCTGCCGCTGCTGCGCCTCGGGCGCGTCGACGAGGCGCGCGCCCATCATCTGCGTGGCTTCCGGCTGGTGCGGGCCATGGAGAGCATGCGGTCCGCGTACGCGGACCATGTGGAGTTCTGCGCCCTCACCGGCAACGAGGCGCGCGCCCTGGAACTGCTCGCGGAGCGCCCGGCCTACTTCACGGACTCCGGGGACCCGCGAAGCAAGCTGGGCTTCATGGCGGTGGTGGCGCTCACCATGGACCGCCTGACCTCCCGCGGACTCGGCGGGCAGCCGGTTCCCGGGCCGGCCGGGCGGGTGTGGACGGCGGCGGAACTCGCCGTGCACGCGCGCGGGGAGGCGCTCGCGCTGGCCGCGCGGTTCGACGCCCGCAACGGCACTTCGTACGTCAGCGAGCGGGCCCTCGCGCGCATGGACCAGCCCGCCCTCGTCGACCGGCTGCCGCTGGGCGTGCGCTCCGCGCGCCCAGCAGGCACCGGACCTCACCCGTCGGCTCCGGTGGCCGCTCCCCTGCCGCAGGCCGGGGCCGAGGCCGCCGAACCGGGCCTGGACGCGCTGCTCGCCGAGGCCCGACGGCTCTCGGCGCGGCGGAACCCGGACGCGGTGGAGGCATGGGCGGCGGTCTCGCGCGCCGCCGAGGGCCAGGAGCTGGAGGTCCGCGACCGCGCGGAGATCGCCGATCACGCGGCGATGGGCCGCGGGCCGCAGGGCGCCGGACTCTTCCACCGGGCCGCCGAGCTGTACGCCGAGGCGGGCGACCCGGGCGAGGCGCTGGCGGCCCGTTCCCGTGCCGCGTACGTCCAGGCGCTGTCCGGCGGGGCCGCGGAGTCCCTGGACATCGTCGCGGAGCTGCGCGAGCAGGTGCTGGCGCTCTTCGCGGAGGGCGGGACGGAGGTGTCGCAGACGGCGTCCGTGCTGGTGGGGCGGGCGCGGACGCTGCTGCATCGGGTGGACGAGCTGGAGGCCGGTCCCGAGGACGGACAGCCGCCCGCCGGCTCCGGCTCCGGCTCCGAGGGCGATGTCATGGTCGCCGCGGAGGAGGCCGCGCGGGAGTTGCTGGCTCTCGCGGAGCCGCACGCCGGGGACGATGTGGCGCTGGCGTCGCGGGCCGCCGAGGCGTACGCGATGCTCGGCGAGCTCGCGGCCCGCGCGAATGACGCCGAAGGGGCCGCCGAGTTCCTCACGCGGGCCGTCGAGGGGTTCGTGGCGGCGGGGCTGCCGTGGTTCGCCGTCGAGTACGACTCCCGGCTCGCCGGGATCGCGATGCACCTCGGCGACACGGAGACGGCGGAGCGGGCGACGCGCGCGGCGCTGGACCACGGAGGTTCGCACCTGGAGCCGGCGGGCCACGCCCAGCTGCATCTCCGGCTCGCCGAGATACTCGCCGCGACCGGGCGGTTCGGCCCCGCTTCGGAGCATGCCCTGGAGGCCGCGCACTGGGCCGACGAGGCGGGCGAGGCCGCCACGTTCGGGGCCTGGGCACGCCACCAGCTCGGTGGTTTCCTGCTCCGCCGGGGACGATGGGCGGAGGCCGCCGAGGTCCTGGAGTCGGCGCTGCCGGACCTGACCGGCGAGATGCACGGCGACGGCGCGATCGTGCAGACGCGCTGGTGGCTCGGCGACTGTCTCACCGAGCTCGGCGGACACCGCGAGGCCGCCGAGCACTGGCTGCGCGCCGCGGACATCGCGCGGCACTGGCCAGAGCAGCGCGACCACGCGACGCTCGCGCACCTCGCGGCCGAGGCTCTCGGGCACGCCGGGATGACCGCCCAGGCGGATCAGGCGTACGCCCGTGCGAGCGACCTCTGGCGCGAGCTGGGCGACGTCCACGGGCTGGTCCGGACGCTCCGGGCACGCGCGTGGGGCACGGCCTGGCTGGACGGGAGGCTCGACGGGGCGCGGGAGCTGATGGGAGCGGCGGTCCAGGAGTGCAGGTCCGCGGTGGAGAACTGGGCGGCTGCGCCGGTCTCGCCGGAGGCGGGACACGCGGGCGTGCCGGACGACTCACGCGAGGCCGGGACCGGGACCGTCGGCGGGGACGAAACGCGTACCGCCGTCGGGACCGGGGCCGAATCCGCGGCCCGCCTCGGGACGGGGACCGGGACGGAACCCGGATCGGCGGCCGAAGCGGAACCCGAGACCGGAGCGGAACCCGAGACCGGAGCAGAAACCGAAGCAGAAACCGACTCCGGATCCGGGGCCGGAATCGAAGCCGGGGCCGACATTGAAGCCGAGGCCGGCATCGAAGCCGGGACCGACATCCAGGCCGGGGCCGACCACGGGCTCGAAGACGAACAGGCGCGCCGCAGGATCGTCGCCGAACTCGGGCACACCCACCGTCAGTTCGGGGATCTGGTGGCCCGTTCCGTGCCGAACGACGCGGAGGCGGGCGTCTCGCGGGAAGCGTTCGAGGAGGCCCTCGGGCACCTCACCCGGGCGATCGCCGTGTTCGCCTCCCTCGGGGACGCCCTGCTCGACGCCCGGACCGGCGCCGAGTTGGCGGCCGGCCGGCTGGAGGCCGACCTGGGGCGGCACGAGTCCGCCACGGCACGCGCGCAGCTGGTCCTCGCCGCGTGCGCGCGGCTGGACGGGGAGGTCGCCGGGGCCCGGCGGGCCGAGGCCGAGAAGATGCTCACGCTCGTGGAGAGGGCCGGCGAGGCCTGAGCACGCCGCCCCTGACGGCCGGGTCCGCGTGAGGCCGGCCGGGGGTGCCGCGCGGCGGTTCGTTCGCGGGGAACCGGGCGCGTACGCGCCGCGCAGGGGCCGGGGACCTCCCGCCGGGTCTCACGGCGGGCCGGCGGAGGTGCCCGAGGCCTCGGAATCGGCGTCGTCGCCACCCCGGATCGCCTCCGCCGCACGGCGCAGTTCGTCGAGCACCGTCCGGACGGCCTTCCGTGCCGCGCGTTCGGGACGGTGGAGCACGTCGATGCGGCGTACGGCGTGCACCCCGCTGAGTGGTCTGAGGACCAGGGCGGGATGCCGGCGCGTGGTCCAGCGGGGCATCAGGGCCAGCCCGCCGCCCGCGGCGACGGTCTCCGCGACGACCGCGAACTCGTTGATCCGGTGGACGATGTCGAGCCGTCGGTTCGCGGCCGCCGCGATGGCGTCGATGGTGGCCATCAGCGGGAATCCGTCGTGCACGGTGATCCAGGGCCGGTCCGCGACATCACGGGGCGTCAGGCGTTCTTCGCGGGCCAGCGGGTGGTCGGCCGGCATGGCGACGTCGAGCGGTTCACGCAGCAGCGTGGTGGCGGTCACGGTCCGCGGCCACGGCGGCGCGTGCGCGAGGTGATGCGCGAGTACGAGGTCGTAGTCCCGCGTCAGCCGGGGAAAGTGGTCCTGCGCCACGTCCTCGTCGGCGAGCGAGAGCCGCGGGGCCCGCGGGCCCCGGCCGCGCAGGAGGATCGGGAAGAAGGTGGCGCCCGCGCTGTGGAAGGCGGCCAACGACACGTCCCCGGCCGGCTCGTCGACGAACTCGTCCACGCAGTGCCGCGCTCGGGCGAGGGCGCTCTCCACCTCGATCGCCGCGCCCGCGAGCGCCCGCCCGGCGTCCGTCAGCACCAGCCGTCGTCCGTCGCGTTCGGTGAGCGGGACGGGGATCGAGCGTTGCAGCAGGCGCAGGTGCTGGGAGATCGCCGAGGGGGTCATCAGCAGCGCCTCCGCCACGGCGGTGACACTGCCCAGCTCACCGAGTTCACGCAGGATCCGCAGCTGCCGCTCGTTCATCCGCTCATTGTAGTGATGCTTAAAAGACGCTGAAGAACTTCGCTCTGGGCTTCAGGGTCGGCGTGGGGGAGCGTGTGGGACGTGTCCAGAGTCCGCAGCACCGACGCGGTGCTCCTCCTCGTCGCCGCCGTCTGGGGTTCCAGTTATCTGGCCGCCAAGACAGCCACCTCGGCGCTCCCCGTCCTGCTCGTCCTGTTCGCCCGGTACGGCATCTCGGCAGTCGCCTGCTTCGCCCTCGTGGCCGCCCGGCGCCGGACCAGGCGCTGTACGCGAGACGAGCTTCGTGTCGGGGCGGCGCTGGGGGTCACTCAGGCGGCGGTCCTGGTCCTGGAGACGTACGGGGTCGCGCACACCAGCGCGGCCAACGCGGGACTGCTCATCAGCCTCACCGTCGTCCTCACCCCACTGCTGGACCGCACGTCCGGCGCTGCGGGGCTGCCGCTTCGCTACTTCGCCGCCACCGGCCTGTGCCTGCTGGCTGTCGGGCTCCTGGTGTCCGGCAGCGGTTTCCACTCACCCCGGAGCGGTGACCTGCTGATCCTCGCCGCCGCGCTGGTCCGCGCGGCCCACGTGGCGCTCGTGGGACGGCTCACGGCCCGTCACACCGTACGGCCGTTGCACGTCACGGCCGTCCAGACGGCTCTCGGCACCGTCCTGTTCGCGGTGCCCGTAGCCGGCACCCTGCCGACGCTGGGCACGGTCGACGCCGCGGGCTGGGCGCAGCTTCTCCATCTCGCCCTGTTCTGCAGCGTGTTCGCCTTCCTCGCCCAGACCTGGGCGGTGCAGCGCGGTTCCGCCAGCCGGGCCAGTCTGCTGCTGGGCACCGAGCCGGTCTGGGCCGTCGCCGTCGGCATCGGCCTGGGCGGTGAACACCTCACGGCCCTCACCGCCCTCGGTGCCGTGCTCATGGTCGCCGGAACGTACTGGGGGCAGGCCGTCGAACGCGCCCACCGGGCGGTCGCACCCGGGGAACACCCCCGGCGGGACGCGGTTCCCGCGAGCGTCTGAACGCCGGCGCGGGCGGCGTCCCGCTGCCTGCTACTCGACCCCGATCAGCAGCAGCGCGCCCTGGCGTCCGCCCCGGTACACCACGGTGTCGACCGCGAGGTACGACTCCCGTACCCGGGACTCAAGGTGCGCGGCGATGGTCTCGGGAGCCTCGTCGCCCACGACGAGGGTGACCATCTCACCGCCCGCCGCGAGCATGCGGTCGAGGACGGTCTCCGCCGTGGTGGTGAGGTCGGCGCCGATGACGGCGACATCGCCGTCGATGAGGCCGAGGACGTCCCCGGCCTGGCAGATGCCGGCCATGGTCCAGGACTGCCGCTCGGCGACGGCGACCTCGGCGTAGCGGGTGGCGCCGGCCGCCGAGGTCATCGCGACGACGTCCTCGTCGAAGCGGCGTTCCGCTTCGTGCACGGCCAGCGCCGCGATGCCCTGCACGGCGGAGCGGGTCGGGATCAGGGCGACCCGGACGCCCTCGGCGCGGGCCTGTTCGGCGGCTGCCGCCGCGGTGTGCCGCAGGTCGGCGTCGTTGGGCAGCAGCACCACCTCGAGCGCGTGGGCCCGTCGTACGGCCTCCACGAGCTCCCCGCTGGCGGGCGGCTCCCCGGGCCTGGCCAGCACGGTGGTGGCCCCGGCCTCGGTGTAGAGCCCGGCGAGGCCCTCGCCGGGCACGACGGCCACGACGGCTCGCTGCGCCCGTTCTCTCGGCGGACGCCCGGCCCCGGCCCCGGTGTGCACGTCCCCGAGCCCGAAGTGGGTGATCCGGATCCGGTGCGGCCGCCCCGCCTCGACTCCCGCCTCGACGGCCGCGCCCGCGTCGTCCACGTGCACATGGACGTTCCACAGGCCGTCGCCGCCGACCACGACGAGGGAGTCGCCGAGTCCGTCGAGCCGGTCCCGCAGACGGTCCACCGCGGCCTCCTGCGCTTCCAGGAGGTAGATCACCTCGAAGGCGGGGTGTCCGTCCTCCGCCGACCTGTCCGCACAGACGTCGGCCGCGTCGGCCCTGCCCGTCCCGTCCCGCGCCGCCGACACGTCGGCCGGCCCGTCGGCCCCGTACACGCGCTGACCGGGACGCCCGCCCACGGCGGATCGGCCCGTGCCGGTGGCCCGGGTGGTCCCGGTGGCCCCGGGACGGGCGTCCAGGGTGTCGGCGGTTCCGGACGCCGGGATGCCGGCCGTACCGGTCCCGCCCATGGCGTCGGGAACGGTCTCCTTCCCCGGCTCGTGGAGGCCGGCGGGTCCCACGAGCGTCCTCGGCGCCTCGCCCGTGAACGTCTCCACCAGGGCCGCGAGCACCGCCACCAGTCCCCGCCCGCCCGCGTCGACCACACCGGCGCGCTCCAGGACGGCGAGCTGCCCGGTGGTCGCGGTGAGCGCGGCGCTGGCTCCTTCGTAGGCCGCGAACGCGATCGTGCCGCAGTCCCCCTCGGCGCCGGAAACCGCGTCGGCGGCCGCCGAGGCGACGGTGAGGACGGTTCCCTCGACAGGGTGCGCGACGGCCTGGCGGGCCAGGTCGGCGGCGTTCCGCAGGGCGAGGCCCATCCCCCGGCCGTCGGTGTGAGCGGTCTCACCCTCGGCGGCGAGCACCTGGGCCATGCCCCGCAGCAGCTGCGCGAGGATGGTTCCGGAATTGCCCCGGGCCCCGATCAGGGCTCCGTGCGCCATCGCCCGCGCGGCGTCGGCGAGGGAGACACCACACCCTCCGGCCGCCCCCGGCCCTTCGGTGGTCCCGGCTCCTCCGGCGGCCCCGTTCCCCCCGGCGGCCCCGGGCGCCCGGGCGGTCACCGCCTCGTATCCCGCGAACACCGCCTCGACCGCGGCCGCCGCCGACTCCACCGTCAGATACAGGTTCGTCCCGGTGTCGCCGTCCGCAACCGGGTAGACATTGATCGCGTCGATCTCCTCGCGCGCGCGGCCGAGGGCCTCCAGCGCGAGCCCGCACCAGGTGCGCACCGCGAGAGCATCGAATGTCTGCGGCACCTGCGGCACCTGCGCCTCCTTGAGCTGCTGGACGTGGGACGCAGCGTAGACCCAGAAAGGGTTACTGCCGGTAGAGGGCCCTGAGGAGGGCGGAGTGGCAACCGGCCGGTCATGGTAGTTTCGTTCTCCGGACGCAGTCGTTGTATGCTGCTCCAGTTGCCCGATCCGATCGGGCCATCCCCCTGGCACCGCCACTCAGATCCTAGATCTTGATTCTCGGCATGCCGGGATCAACCGTAAGTGCATCTGAAGTTTTTGGAGTGACCCGTGGCTGCCAACTGCGATGTCTGCGGCAAGGGGCCGGGCTTCGGCAATAGCATCTCCTTTTCGCACCGCCGTACGCCGCGTCGCTGGAATCCCAACATCCAGCGCGTTCGTACCGTGGTCGGCGGGACGCCGAAGCGCGTGAACGCTTGCACCTCGTGCATCAAGGCCGGCAAGGTCACGCGCTGACAACCGCTAGCGCGCGGCCACTGCTGGTACGTCTGCACTGAGCCCGTCCACCTCACGGTGGGCGGGTTTTTTGCCGCCCTCGTTCGTTCCCTCACCTGCGCCACCTCCCGCTCACGGGGTTTCAGGTGACTTCGTGGGGCTTCACAGGCTTCGTGCGGCTTCACGCGACGCCCTTCCCCCTGGCAGGAGCACTCCGCCCGCTGCCAGAATCTGTCCAATGCGCTTCGGCATCCTGGGCCCCCTCGACATCCGCACCGAGGACGGCGGCCCGCTGGACCCCGGCGGACCCCGGCCCCGCGCCCTGCTCACCCTGCTCCTCCTCGACGCGGGGCGGACGGTGTCCACCCGGCGGCTCACCGACGGCCTGTACGGCGCCGAACCGCCGGCCGGGGCGGCCAACGCCCTCCAGTCCCAGATCTCCCGGCTGCGCAAACGGCTCGGCACCCCTCCGGAGATCGAGGCCACGCCGGCCGGTTACCGCATGCTCGTCTCCCCCGACTCCGTGGACGCCCACCGTTTCGAGCGCCTGGCAGGTGAGGGGCGCACCGCCCTCACAGGCGGCGATCACGTGGCTGCGGCCGGCCTTCTCCGGGAGGCGCTCGCCCTGTGGCGGGGCCCCGCTCTCGCCGACCTCCCGGACGCGCACGGCCAGGCCGCCCGCCTCGACCAGCTGCGGCTCGCCGCCTTCCAGGACCGCGTCGACGCCGACCTCGCGGTGGGCGGCGGCCCGGAACTCGTACCGGAGCTGCGCGAGCTGATCGGCTCGCATCCACTGGGCGAGCGGCTCTACGGGCAGCTGATGCGGGCCCTGCACGCCGACGGGCGGCCCGCCGAGGCACTCGCGGTGTACGAGGAGGCCCGCCGTACGCTCGCCACCGAACTCGGCGCCGATCCGTCGCCCGAACTGTCCGCGCTCCACCGTGAACTGCTCCGGGGCGCGGAGCCCGCCCGGCGGCGCCTTCCGGCCCAGCTGACCCGCTTCATCGGCCGCGAAGCCGAACTCCGGCACGTCGGGGATCTCCTCGCCGGGGCCCGTCTGGTGACGCTCACCGGACCGGGAGGAGCCGGAAAGACCCGCCTCGCGATCGAGGCGGCCCGCGCCCGCGCCGGGGCAACGATTACCCGCACCCGCACCCGCACCCGCTCCGGCACCAGCACCAGCACCAGCACCAGCACCAGCAGCCACAGCCACAGCCACAGCCAGGTAAACGCTTGCGCAAGCGTTTACGCGGACGTTTGCGTCGTCGAGCTGACCGACCTCACCGACGGCTCCCGGATCCCGTACGCCGTCCTCACCGCACTCGGTGTCCGCGAGGGACTCCGTACGCCTGCGAGCGACACCACGCGACGGCTCCTCGCCGCGCTGGAGGACCGTGAGCTGCTGCTGGTGCTGGACAACTGCGAGCACCTGGTCGAGGAGGCGGCCCAGGTGGCCGCGCTGCTGCTCGGCGCCTGCCCCGGCGTGCGGATCCTCGCGACCAGCCGGGAATCGCTGGGCATCACGGGAGAGGTGCTCTGCCCGGTGCCGCCGCTGCCGCCGGAAGCCGCGGTACGGCTCTTCGTCGACCGGGCGGCGGCCGTGCGGCCGGGTTTCGCGGGACACGCGCGCGTGGCCGGCATCTGTGCCGCGCTCGACGGGCTGCCGCTGGCCATCGAGCTGGCCGCCGCCCGGCTGCGCACCCTCACCCCGGACGAACTCGCCGACCGCCTCGGCGACCGCTTCCGCGTACTGTCCCGGGGCGACCGCACCAAGGCGCCCAGGCATCGCACACTGCGGGCGGTCGTGGAGTGGAGCTGGGACCTGCTGGACGAAGAGGAACGCGGGCTGGCGCGGCGGCTGACGGTGTTCTCCGGGGGCGCGACCCTCGCCGCGGTCGAGGCCGTGTGCGGCGTGCCGTATCCCGAGGACCTGCTGGCCTCCCTGGTGGAGAAGTCACTGCTGGAGGCCGTCGACGGGCGCTACCGGATGCTGGAGACCATCCGCGCGTTCGCCGCCGAGCACCTGGAGTCGGCCGGTGAGGAGGACCTGCTTCGGGACGCGCACGCCCGGTATTTCCTCGTCCTGGCCGAGGAGGCGGAACCGCGTCTGCGAAGTGGTGGACAACTCCCCTGGCTGGCCCGGCTGAGCGCGGAGCGCGGAAACCTGGACGCGGCCCTGCGCCACCTCGTCCGCGCCGACCCGCGACGGGCCCTGCTCCTCATGGCCGCCCTGTCCTGGTTCTGGCGTCTGCGCGGGCTGCACGGCGAGCAGGTGCCGCTCGCCCGCGAACTGCTGGCGGCCCTCGGCGAGGCCCCTCCACGGGGCATGACCGAGGAGTACGTCCTGTGCCTGATCAACACGGTCGATACGGTCTCCGGCGACGGCGGTCCCGTCGCCCAGCGGCACCTGGAGCGGGCCGCCGCCCTGCTCGCCACCCTGGCCGGACCCCTGCGGCTGCCCTTCGCCCTCGTGATGTGGTCGGTCGCGGACGGACCGCGGAACGTCACCGACGACCATGTGCGCCGCCAGGCCGGTGACGCCCCCTGGGGGCTGGCCCTGCTGGAACTCGGCGACGGCCTCCAGCAGTTGTTCGCGGGGCGCCCCGATGCCGCCGAAGCGGCCTTCACCCGGGGACTGACCGGGTTCCGGGCCACCGGATGCCGCTGGGGTCTGGCCGGCTGCCTCGACTGGCTGGCGCTGCTGGCCGACGTGCGCGGCGAGCACCGGCGGGCCCTGGCCCTCATCGACGAGGCCCTGACGTACGTACGGGAACTCGCGGCGTCGGAGGAGACCGGTGACCTGTTGCAGCGCCGGGCCACCGTCCTCCTGCATCTGGGGGACCTCGAAGGAGCGGCCGCGCACTACACGCGCGCCGCTTCCCTGGCCCGAACCGCCGGAGCCCCGGACAAGGTCGCGGCCGCGCACCGGGGTCTCGGCGACACGGCCCGGCACCACGGGGACACGGCACGCGCGCGCGTGCACTACGAAAGCGCCCTGGAGACGTGCGCGCGGAACTGGTTCAGCGTCGGCGAGTCCGTGCGGATCCTGATCGGACTGGGCCGCACCGCCCTCGCCGAGGGGCAGGCCGACGAGGCCCGCGACCGGTTCGCCCGGGCCGGCGCCCTCGCCCGCGAGATGCGCGGCGGACTCGAACTCGCCGACGTGGCCGAGGCGTCGGCCGCGGTCGCCGGGGCTCCCGAACAGGCTGCCGTCCTGCTCGGCGCGGCCCTCGCCCTGCGGGGCTTCGCGGCCGACGGCGACCCCGAGATCGTCCGTACGAGGGACCGCGTGAGAAGTCAGCTCTCGGCGGAGGCGTACGACAAGGCCTTCCGGAAGGGACGGAGCCTCGGGGCGACGGCGGTCAGCGAACGGTAGGCGCACGGTAAGCGCCTACGGCGAAGGTCCTGGCCATGACGAAGAACCCGATGGAGAACCGCACCGGCAGGCTCGCGCACCTCGACGTCCTCATCTCCGGCGCCGGAGTCGCCGGGCCCGCACTCGCCCTCGGCCTGGCGCGGTACGGCGCCCGTGTCACCGTCGTCGAGAAGGCGCCCGATCTGCGTGGGGGCGGGTTCCCGGTCGACTTCCGGGGCCGGGTGCACCGCACCGTGCTGACCTCGATGGGCATCTGGGACGAGATCCACGCCCGGCAGACCCGCATGGGCCCGCAGACCGTCGTCGACGCCGACGGCACCCCGCGGGTCGAGCTGCCGGCCGAGATGATGAGCGGCGACGTGGAGATCCTCCGCGGCGACCTGGCCCGGATCATCTACGAGCGCACCTCGGACCGGGTCGAGTACGTCTTCGGCGAATCGATCGCCACACTCGGCGAGTCCCCCGACGGCGTCGACGTGACCTTCGAGCGCGGCACGCCCCGCCGCTTCGACCTCGTCGTGGGCGCCGACGGACTGCACTCCCTCACCCGCCGCCTGGTGTTCGGCGGCGAATCCCGCCACCTGCGCTTCCTGGACCACTACGTGGCGGCCTTCAGCGTCCCGAACCACCTGGGCCTGGACCGCGTCGGCCGGCTCTACAGCGAGCCGGGCCGGGCGGTCGCCATCGGCAACTACGACGGCGATCCGGACCGTTCGGGCGCGCTGCTCGTCTTCCGGTCGGAGAGACTGGAGTTCGACCGGCGGGACACGGCCGCGCAGAAGCGGATCCTGGCCGAGCGGTTCGCCGGGATGAGCTGGGAGGCCCCGCGTGTCCTGAAGGCCCTGGAGGGTGCGGACGACCTGTACTTCGACGCCATCGCCCAGATCCAGGTCGACCGGCTCACCGAGGGGCGGGTGGCGCTGCTCGGGGACGCCGGGTACGGCGCCACCATGGGTGGCATGGGAACCGGCGTCGCGATCGTGGCGGCGTACGTCCTGGCCGGTGAACTGGCCCTGGCCGACGGCGACCACCGCACCGCTTTCGCCGAGTACGAGAACCGGATCCGGGACTTCGCCAGGGGCTGCCAGAAGATCTCCGGGAACGCGGGCCCGTTCTTCGCGCCGGCGACCGAGCGCAGGATCCGCGTCCGTGACCTCATGTACCGCCTCCTGAGCTCGCGACCGCTCGCGGGCTTCTTCCAGAGACTCACCGAGAAGGCCGCGACCGGCATCGACCTGCGGGACTATCCGCGCCCGTGAACAACGGGACCATCCGCGTCCCTGTACCGCGGGGCCATCCGCGTCCGTGAACAACGCGACCATCGTCCGTGAACCGCGGGCCGGGTCCTGCGGGCGGGCCCCTCTGCGGGCCGGCCCACGCGAGCGGTCAACCGGGGCACGGACAACTCGGCCACGGCCCGGGGCAGTTCCACCATGATCGGTCCACCTTGACGACGGGCGGCGTCATTTCATTCCTCGGACCCCGAAGTCCATCCCTCGGACGGCACGTTGGACGCCGGGGCTCGCCCCGGCGCCGCGGGCTCAGGACTCGATGTCCCCGAAGTGGTCCCAGCCGCCCTTCTTCGTCCAGGAAGCGCCGTCCACCGTGACCTGCGGCAGGGCCGACGGGTTGAGGACCTCGCCGATCACCTTCCAGCGCGCGGGCAGCTTCACGTCCGGCGGGAAGGTCGCGACGATCGCGTGGTCCTCGCCGCCGGTGAGCACCCACTGGATGGGGTCGACGCCGACGGCCTGGCCGATGTCGTTCATCTGGGAGGGGATGTCGATGTCCCCGGAGCGGATGTCGATGCGCACCTTGCTCGCCTCGGCGATGTGCCCGAGGTCGGCGATCAATCCGTCGCTGACGTCCGTCATCGAGGTCGCGCCGAGCCCGGCGGCGGCCGGACCCGCGTGGTACGGCGGTTCGGGCCGGCGGTGGGCCTCGACGAAGGCGCGCGGCGAGCGGAAGCCCCGGGAGAGCACCGCGAACCCCGCCGCGGACCAGCCCAGCCAGCCGGTCACGGCGACGACGTCGCCGGGCTGCGCGCCGCCCCGGGTGACCGGCTCGTGGTTGCGCAGATCACCGAGAGCGGTGATCGCGATGGTGATGGTCTCGCCCCGTACGACATCCCCGCCGACCACGGCCGCGCCCGCGACCTGGCACTCGTCGCGCAGCCCGTCCATCAGCTCGGAGGGCCAGGTGGCCGGGAGCTCGGCGGGCACGACCAGGCCGAGCAGCAGCGCGGTCGGGACCGCGCCCATCGCGGCGATGTCCGCGAGGTTCTGCGCCGCCGCCTTGCGGCCGACGTCGTACGCGGTGGACCAGTCGCGGCGGAAGTGCCGTCCTTCGAGGAGGATGTCGGTGCTCGCCACGACCCTGCGGTCCGGCGCTGCCACCACCGCGGCGTCGTCGCCGGGACCGACCCGGACCGCCGGGGTGGTGGTGAGACGCGAGGTGAGCTCTCGGATGAGCCCGAACTCCCCCAACTCGCCCACGGTGCCCTTCATGATCGTCGTGCTCCCTCTGTCGCTGCCCGTGCCCGGTCGCGAGCCGTCTGAGTACTCGGTACGGTCGAGTTGACCGTCAACTTGCGCAGTCCCTCCACCCCGGCGCGCGAGCCCCAGTCACCGCGGGTCTCCCCGCGGCGAGCGGCAACGCGATACCGTGGCGTTCCTTTTCCCCACATGATCCTCGTGGCCGCCCTGGAGGTTCCGTGGTACAGGCGTACATCCTGATCCAGACGGAGGTCGGCAAAGCGTCGACCGTCGCCGAGACGATCAGCAAGATCCCGGGGGTGATCACGGCCGAGGACGTGACAGGACCGTACGACGTGATCGTGCGCGCCCAGGCCGACACCGTCGACGAACTCGGTCGCATGGTGGTCGCCAAGGTCCAGCAAGTGGACGGCATCACCCGCACCCTGACCTGCCCGGTCGTGCACCTGTAGCCCCCGTCTACCCTTGGCCGGTGAACTCCTTCCGTCACCGGCACACCGCTCTGCTCGGGCTGCCCGTTCTCGCGGCTCTGATCGCGATCGCCGGCTGCTCCTCAGCAGACGACAGCGCGTCCGTCGCGGTTCCGAGCCCGGACACGAAGGTCACCGGGCTGTGCCAGAACCTGGACAAGGTGCTGCCGCGGAAAGTGGACGGCCAGGGCCGTGAGGACCCGGAGCCCCGGTCCGCGCTGACCGCGGGCTGGGGAAGCCCGGCGATCATACTGCGCTGCGGTGTCGAGCGGCCCCCGAAGATGGTCGACCCTTTGGTCGCGACGGGCGACGACCCGAAGGCGGTCGGCGGCGGTGTGAACGGCGTCGACTGGCTGATGGAGAAGCAGGACGACGGGACGACCCGCCTCACCACCGCTTCGCGTCTGGCGTACGTCCAGGTCACGGTGCCCCGAGGTGCCGATGTCTCCGGCGTGCTCGTCGACCTCGCCGCCTCCGTCAAGAAGGCGATCCCCAAGGGGATCGCCGACTGACGTCGTGGTCCCGCGGGATGCTCAGCGCAGTCCCGTGGACCGCCGCAGCGCCGCCTGGATCAGGCGGTCGACGAGCTCCGGGTAGCCGATACCCGTCTCCCGCCACATCCGCGGGTACATGGAGATCGGCGTGAAGCCGGGCATCGTGTTGATCTCGTTGATCACGAACTCGCCGTCCTCGGTGAGGAAGAAGTCCGCGCGGACCAGGCCCTCGCAGGAGGCCGCTTCGAAGGCCTCGACGGCCAGCCGGCGGATCTCGGCGGTCTGCTCCTCGGTGAGCGGCGCGGGCACGATCCCGTCGGCCGCGTCGATGTACTTGGCCTCGAAGTCGTAGAAGGCGTGCGACTGCACCGGCGGGATCTCCGCGGGGACCGAGGCGCGCGGCCCGTCCTCGAACTCCAGGACCCCGCACTCGATCTCTCGGCCGCGCAGCAGCGCCTCCACGATGATCTTCGGGTCGTGCCGCTGGGCCTCCTCGATGGCCTCGTCGAGGCCCGAGAGGTCGTCGACCTTGGTGATGCCGAACGAGGAACCCGCGCGCGCGGGCTTCACGAAGAGCGGCCAGCCGTGCTCACCCGCGAAGTCGACGATCTTCTTGCGGGCGGCGGACTCGTCCTGCTGCCACTCGCGCGGCCGGATCACCACGTACGGGCCCACCTTCAGGCCGAACGAGGTGAACACCCGCTTCATGTAGTCCTTGTCCTGGCCGACGGCCGAGGCGAGCACGCCCGAGCCGACGTAGGGGATCCCGGACAGCTCCAGGAGTCCCTGGAGGGTGCCGTCCTCACCGTACGGGCCGTGCAGCATCGGGAAGACGACGTCGACCTCGCCGAGCGCCTTGGGGACCGAACCGGGTGCGTTGTAGACGACCTCGCGGTTGGCCGGGTCGACGGGGAGCACCACGCCGCCCTCGCCGGACTCGGCGAGCTGCTCGACGCTGGGCTGCCTGCGGTCGACGATCGCCATGCGTTCCGGCTCGTCCGCGGTGAGCGCCCAACGGCCGTCCTGGGTGATGCCGATCGGCAGTACGTCGTACTTCGTACGGTCGATGGCGCTGAGGACGGCGCCGGCCGTGACCACGGAGATCCCGTGTTCGGAGCTGCGGCCGCCGAAGACGACGGCCACGCGCGGCTTGCGAGGCGGCTGCTCAGGGTTCTGGGAGAGGTTCTCGGTGCTCATATCGGGTTGAGAGTACCCGGTGGTCCGGGGGTGAGTCAGCGCCCCACGGCGGCCGTTGCTCAGCGTCGTACCCACCGTTGCGGAGCGTCGCCCACCTGGCCGTTCGGCCGGGCCGGTTCAGCGGCGTTCGGGCTTCGCGCTGCGCGACATCAGCTCCTTGAGCGCGACCACCGGGGGCTTGCCCTCGTGGACGATGCTGACGACGGTCTCCGTGATCGGCATGTCGACGCCGTGCCTGCGGGCCAGATCCAGCACGGACTCACAGGACTTGACGCCCTCGGCGGTCTGCCGGGTGACCGCGATGGTCTCCTGGAGGGTCATGCCCCTGCCGAGGTTGATGCCGAAGGTGTGGTTGCGGGACAGCGGCGAGGAGCAGGTCGCGGCGAGGTCGCCGAGGCCCGCGAGGCCGGAGAACGTCATCGGGTCCGCGCCCATGACGAGTCCGAGCCGGGTGGTCTCGGCCAGGCCTCGGGTGATCAGCGAGCCCTTGGCGTTGTCGCCCAGGCCCATGCCGTCGGCGATGCCGACCGCGAGACCGATCACGTTCTTGACGGCACCGCCGAGTTCGCAGCCCACCACGTCGGTGTTCGTGTACGGGCGGAAGTACGGCGTGTGGCAGGCGGCCTGGATGCGCCGCCCCACGGCCTCGTCCCGGCAGGCGACGACCGCGGCCGCGGGCATCCGCTGGGCGATCTCCTTGGCGAGGTTGGGTCCGGTGACGACGGCGACACGGTCCGCGGAGACCTTGGCGACCTCCTCGATGACCTCGCTCATCCGCTTCACGGTGCCGAGTTCGACGCCCTTCATGAGCGAGACGAGCACGGTGTCCGGGGCGAGCAGCGGCACCCATTCCGCGAGGTTCCCGCGCAGCGTCTGGGAGGGTACGGCGAGCACGGTGAAGTCGGCGTCGCGCGCGGCCTCCGCCGGGTCGGCGGTGGCCCGCAGGTTCTCGGGGAGTTCGATCCCCGGGAGGTAGTCCGGGTTCATCCGCGTGGAGTTGACCGCGTCGGCGAGTCCGGGACGGCGCGCCCACAGGGTGACGTCGCACCCCGCGTCGGCGAGCACCATGCCGAAGGCCGTACCCCACGATCCGGTCCCGAAGACGGCCGCCCTGACCGGCTTGCTCACGTGCCCTGCCCTTCTTCCTGCTGTGCCTTGCCCTTGGCCACGGCCTTGCGGCGCTGCGCGATACGCACCTCGCGCGGGTCGTACACGTTCTCGGGCGCCTTCTCGCCGCGGATCAGCTCCAGCTGCGCGGTGACGGCGGCCATGATGACCTCCGTGGCCTCCTTCAGGAGGTCAGGGTTCATCTCCCTGTCGTAGAAGCGCGAGAGGTCCACCGGCGGGCCCGCGAGCACGTGGTGCGTCTTGCGCGGAAGGACGTTGGGCTTCTTGGCGTACGGGGGCAGCAGTTCGTTGGCGCCCCACTGGGCGACCGGGATCACCGGGCACTTGGTCTGCAGGGCGACCCTGGCGGCACCGGTCTTGCCGGTCATCGGCCATCCGTCGGGGTCACGGGTGAGCGTGCCCTCCGGGTAGAACGCCACGCACTCACCGCGCTCGACGGCGTCGATCGCGGCCCGGAAGGCGCTCAGCGCGTCGGTGCTCTCGCGGTAGACGGGAATCTGTCCGGTCCCGCGCATCGCGGCACCGACGAATCCCTTCTTGAAAAGACCGGCCTTCGCCAGGAAGCGCGGAACACGCCCGGTGTTGTACTGGTAGTGCGCGTACGCGAACGGGTCCGCGTGGGAATTGTGGTTCACCGCGGTGATAAATCCGCCATCGGCCGGAATGTTCTCCATTCCTTGCCAGTCCCGCTTGATCAGAACCACCAGCGGCGGTTTGCAGAGAACCGCTGCGAAGCGGTACCAGAAGCCGATTCTGCGGCGGGGCACGCGGACACCTTCCTCTAGAGCCTGGGGGGCCGCACAAGTGTCGCTCCAGGCCGCCTGTCTGTCGAGAACACCGTACGCCCCGGCGCCCGGACCGCCAGGGTGACCGGGTCACAATAGGGCGTGACTGGAGAGGGCGGAGCGCTCGTGCGGTGGACCTTGGTCGTACCCCTCAAACCCTTGGCGCGGGCCAAGAGCAGGCTGGCGGACACCGCCTCCGACGTAGTGCGCCCCGGCCTCGCCCTCGCGTTCGCGCAGGACACCGTGGCGGCGGCGCTGGCCTGCGCCGCGGTGCAGGATGTGGCGGTCGTCACGGGCGACGCGCTGGCCGGGCGGGAGCTGTCCGCGCTGGGCGCGCGCATCGTCGCCGACGAGCCGGGAGGGGGTCTCAACGCGGCGCTGGCGCACGGCGCGAGGGCCGTACGGGCCCGGGATCCCGAAAGTGCCGTCGCGGCCCTGAACGCCGATCTGCCCGCTCTGCGGCCTTTGGAATTGGCCCGGGTACTGGCCGCCGCCGGTGAATTCCCCCGGGCTTTTCTGGCCGATGCCGCCGCAATCGGCACCACTCTCCTGGCCGCTTCCCGGGGCATGGAATTGCTCCCCGCTTTCGGCGGCGATTCCCGGGCCCGCCATCGCGCCTCGGGAGCCGCGGAACTCCGTCTCGACTCGGTGCATTCCGTACGCCAGGACGTGGACACAAGGGACGATCTGAGGGCGGCGCTGAGGCTCGGCGTGGGGCCGCGCACGGCCACCGCCGCGGCGGGGTTGCTGATTCCCGGGCAGTAGGCGGCGGCACGCCGGTTCGACCGCGACGGGCCGCGTCCCCGCCGGTTCGCCGACCGCCAGGTCCGGCACCCACGGAAGGGTCCGGTCCGGGCCCGAGCCGGAGTCCACGCGACCCGAGCCGGACTCCGCGCGACCCGAGCCGGAGTCCGCGCGACCCGAGCCGGAGTCCGCGCGACCCGAGCCGGAGTCCACGCGACCCGAGCCGGAGTCCACGCGGCCGGGCAGTGCCGCCGTCCCTCGCGGGGCGCTCCGCGGGGCACGATCAGTAGGCTGCCCTCATGCAGGCGACCTCGTACACGTACGACCCCGAGACCCGCAGCGGACAGGTGCTGCTCGACGACGGCACTCCGGTGCCCTTCGACGGGTCGGCGTTCGACGCCGGCGGGCTGCGGCTGCTGCGGCCGGGCCAGCGCGTGCGGATAGAGACCGAGGGCGAGGGCGCGGAGCTCCGTATCACCCTGATCACGCTGCAGACGTTCTGACGCAGACATTCTGAACGTGCCGCGGGCCGGGCTCCCGACGGGAGCCCGGCCCTGCGCGTGAGGTGCCCCTGCGCCCGGCTTCTAGCGGGCGGTGGCCTTCTTGGCGGTGGTCTTGCGAGCCGTCGACTTCTTGGCGGGGGCCTTCTTGGCCGTGGCCTTCTTCGCCGGCGCCTTCTTGGCGGCGGCCTTCTTGGCGGTGGTCGTCTTCGCCGCGGTCTTCTTGGCCGCGGCCGTCTTCGCCGTCGTCGTCTTCGCCGTCGTCTTCTTCGCCGCGGTCTTCTTCACGGCGGCCGTGGTCTTCTTCGCGACTGTCTTCTTCGCAACCGCGGCCTTCCCGACCGCCGCCTTCCTGGCGGTGGTGGCCTTCTTGGCCGCGGCCTTCTTCACCGTCGCCGAAGCTCCGCCGGAGAGGCTGCCCTTCGGGGCCTTCTTGACCGCGACGTCGTTCTTCGGGAGCTTCTTCGAGCCGCTCACCAGGTCCTTGAAGCCCTGGCCGGCACGGAAGCGCGGCACGGAGGTCTTCTTGACCCGGACACGCTCACCCGTCTGCGGGTTGCGGGCGTAACGAGCCGGACGGTCAACCTTCTCGAAGGAACCGAAGCCGGTGACCGAGACCCGGTCTCCGCTGACAACCGCACGGACGATGGCGTCCAGTACCGCGTCGACCGCGTCGGCGGCCTGCTGACGCCCGCCGACCTTGTCGGCAATCGCTTCTACGAGCTGCGCCTTGTTCACGTCTTCCCCTTCGGAGACATTGCCCGAACGAATGCGTTCAAGCTTTTTCGCACGTTAGGCAGATATATACCGCAAATCAAACACGAAACGGGCTAATCACCCTTGTGCCGCAACGAACTCGGGCCGCAGCGGAAGTCCTCAGCGTTCCCCTTCGAGGAATCGACCCTCGTCGAGGTCGGTGGTGAACCGCTCCAGACGCCTTGCCGCGTCGGCGAGATCGTGCTTGGCCGCGGCCGTAATGACCAGCAGCTTCCGGGCCAGCGCCATCCGTACGCCCTCCGGGACTTGCAGTGCGCGCACTGTTGTGTGCGCTTCCTTGAGTTGGGCCGCGACCGCCGCGTAGAGCTCGAGTTGGCCGTCACGTTCCATGCACAGATTGTGCCATCTGGGGCGAGTTGTCGCCTGCGCAGGGGGTAACTGCCGCCCCCTGGAGGCCTCCTGACCACCCTGGCCGGAAGTCGCCCCAGCATCCGCCTACCCAGGCAACCCCCCTTGCAACTAAGGGAGTTGGCATGCTTCTCGGGGGCACGCGGGAGCCGTGCGGGAGCAGAAACAGCTGTACCCCCAACCGTCCACGATTGGGGGTACAGAGGGGTGTTGCGGTGGCTGAAATCAGTCTTGACCCGGTCGCGATCCGGCCCTGGCGTCAGACCTGCAGCGTCTTCGGCTTGTGCGACGGCCGCTTGGCCTCGTACGCCGCGATGTCACCCTCGTTCTGGAGGGTGATGGAGATGTCGTCCAGCCCGTTCAGCAGCCGCCAGCGGGCGTTCTCGTCGAGCTCGAAGGCGGCGGTGACGCCCTCGGCGCGCACCTCACGGGCCTGGAGGTCGACCGTGATCTCGGCCTCGGGGTCGTTCTCCGTCAGCTCCTGGAGCGCGTCCACGGTCTTCTGCTCCAGAACCACCGTGAGCAGGCCGTTCTTGAGCGAGTTGCCGCGGAAGATGTCGGCGAACCGGGACGAGATCACGGCCTTGAAGCCGTAGTTCTGGAGCGCCCAGACGGCGTGCTCGCGGGAGGAGCCCGTACCGAAGTCGGGACCCGCCACCAGAACCGTGGCGCCCTTGCGCTCGGGCTGGTTGAGGATGAAGGACGCTTCCTTGCGCCAGGCCTCGAAGAGACCGTCCTCGAAGCCGTCCCTGGTCACCTTCTTGAGCCAGTGGGCCGGGATGATCTGGTCGGTGTCGACGTTGCTGCGGCGCAGCGGGACGGCCCGGCCGGTGTGCGTGGTGAATGCTTCCATGACTCTCAGACTCCAGCGGGCACAGGGGCGTCGGACAGGTCGGCCGGGGAGGCCAGGTGACCGAGGACCGCCGACGCGGCGGCGACCTGCGGCGAGACCAGATGCGTACGGCCGCCCTTGCCCTGCCTGCCCTCGAAGTTGCGGTTGGAGGTGGACGCGGAGCGCTCACCGGGTGCCAGCTGGTCGGGGTTCATGCCCAGACACATCGAGCAGCCCGCGTGCCGCCATTCGGCGCCGGCCTCCTTGAAGACCACGTCCAGACCCTCGGAAACGGCCTGCAGACCGACCCGCGCGGAGCCGGGGACGACCAGCATCCGTACGCCGTCGGCGACTTTGCGGCCCTCGACGATCTCGGCGGCCGCACGCAGGTCCTCGATACGGCCATTGGTGCAAGAACCTACGAAGACGGTGTCGACCTTGATGTCGCGCAGCGGCTGTCCGGCGGTCAACCCCATGTATTCCAGGGCCTTTTCGGCGGCGTGGCGCTCCGAAGCGTCTTCGTACGAAGCCGGGTCGGGGACGTTCGCCGAAAGCGGCGCTCCCTGGCCGGGGTTGGTGCCCCAGGTGACGAACGGCGACAGCGAGGCGGCGTCGATGACGACCTCCGCGTCGAATTCGGCGTCGTCGTCGGACCTCAGGGTCTTCCAGTACGCGACCGCGGCGTCCCACTCCTCGCCCTCGGGGGCGTGCACACGGCCCTTGAGATAGGCGAAGGCCGTCTCGTCGGGAGCGATCATGCCCGCGCGGGCGCCGGCCTCGATCGACATGTTGCAGACGGTCATCCGGGCCTCCATCGAGAGCTTCTCGATGGCGGAACCGCGGTATTCCAGGATGTAGCCCTGGCCGCCGCCGGTACCGATCTTGGCGATGATCGCCAGGATCAGGTCCTTGGCGCTGACGCCGTCGGGCAGTTCGCCGTCGACCGTGATGGCCATGGTCTTCGGGCGGGCCAGCGGCAGCGTCTGGGTGGCCAGCACATGCTCGACCTGCGACGTGCCGATGCCGAACGCCAGGGCGCCGAAGGCACCGTGCGTGGAGGTGTGGGAGTCACCGCAGACCACCGTGGTGCCCGGCTGGGTCAGACCCAGCTGGGGTCCCACCACGTGCACCACGCCCTGCTCGACGTCGCCCAGCGAGTGCAGTCGCACGCCGAACTCGGCGGCGTTCTTGCGCAGCGTCTCCAGCTGGACCCGGGAGACCGGGTCCGCGATGGGCTTGTCGATGTCCAGGGTCGGGGTGTTGTGGTCCTCGGTGGCGATGGTGAGGTCGAGGCGGCGCACCGGGCGCCCCGCCTGACGCAGACCGTCGAAGGCCTGCGGGCTGGTCACCTCGTGCAGCAGGTGCAGATCGATGAAGAGGAGGTCGGGTTCGCCATCGGCGCGCCGGACGACATGGTCGTCCCAGACCTTCTCCGCGAGTGTCCTACCCATCGCTTTCCCTCCGGCCGGCTTGTGTGGCGCCGGCCCAACTAGAGATTTCCGGGGCGGTGAACGTCCGTACCCCTAGTACCGGACGTCGTCCGCCGGACCCGTTGGTTCGCGGGCCGCTGTGTCTACAAGGGTGGCGCGTTCCACCGGAAATTGAACTTGCGTTTCACAGAGTGAGACGCGAGTATCGTTTCATGGACAACAGTAGCGGCGTCGGCGTTCTGGACAAGGCAGCCCTTGTCCTGAGCGCTCTGGAGTCCGGTCCGGCCACCCTCGCGGGCCTGGTCGCGGCGACCGGACTGGCACGACCCACGGCACATCGCCTCGCCGTGGCACTTGAACACCACCGCATGGTGGCGCGCGACATGCAGGGCCGTTTCATTCTCGGACCCCGGCTCGCCGAACTGGCCGCGGCCGCGGGTGAGGATCGTCTCCTCGCGACGGCGGGCCCGGTGCTCACGCACCTGAGGGACCTGACGGGCGAGAGCGCGCAGCTCTACCGCCGCCAGGGCGACATGCGCATCTGCGTCGCCGCGGCCGAGCGGCTGTCCGGTCTGCGGGACACCGTGCCGGTCGGCTCCACCCTCACCATGAAGGCCGGCTCCTCCGCCCAGATCCTGATGGCCTGGGAAGAGCCCGAGCGGCTGCACCGCGGCCTGCAGGGCGCCCGCTTCACCGCCACCGCCCTGTCGGGAGTGCGGCGCCGGGGCTGGGCCCAGTCGATCGGCGAGCGCGAGCCGGGCGTGGCGTCCGTCTCCGCGCCGGTCCGCGGCCCCTCGAACCGCGTCGTGGCCGCCGTCTCGGTCTCCGGGCCGATCGAGCGCCTGACCCGTCACCCGGGCCGTATGCACGCCCAGGCGGTCATCGACGCCGCCGGCCGTCTCTCCGAGGCCCTGCGCCGCACCGGCTGACCTTCTCTCCACCGCTCCACGCCCGCGCGCGAGGGGACGGGCCGGCCTCAACGCCGCGGCAGGCCCTCCCCGAAGCGCACGTCCCGTACGCGGGGTGCGCCGGCCCCCGGCGCACCCCGCACTCTTTACGGCGTGACCGGACTCATGGCGACACAGGCCTGGTTGATCACCGGCCCGCACACGGGAAGTCGATCTCCGGCAGGCGCGCGAGAACGCGCCCGGGAACGCCGAAAGGGCCCCCACCGAAGTGGAGACCCTTTGCGGACCGTGTACCCCCGACCGGATTCGAACCGGCGCTACTGCCGTGAGAGGGCAGCGTGCTAGGCCGCTACACAACGGGGGCCTGAATCATGCGTTTCCGCAGATCAGAAGCTGGGCTACCAGGACTCGAACCTAGAATGACGGTACCAGAAACCGTAGTGTTGCCAATTACACCATAGCCCATGGTGGTTTAGACCGTACCCCCGACCGGATTCGAACCGGCGCTACTGCCGTGAGAGGGCAGCGTGCTAGGCCGCTACACAACGGGGGCCCTAGCGATCCTGCATGAGGGGCAGCGGGTGCGACCCGAACTGCCTCCCTGGGAAGGATCTGTACCCCCGACCGGATTCGAACCGGCGCTACTGCCGTGAGAGGGCAGCGTGCTAGGCCGCTACACAACGGGGGCGTTGCGGATCTGGACTCCGCGTGTGCAGATGAGCTCTGCGAGCTGGCCTACCAGGACTCGAACCTAGAATGACGGTACCAGAAACCGTAGTGTTGCCAATTACACCATAGGCCACTGAAACGCAACCCCACAAGGGGATTTTGTTTTAGCTAGCTCCTCCGGGCTCCGGCCTTTCGGCCCGCTCCCGGCGGCGCAGAAAGAACATTACCCGAAGGTGGACCACGCTCCAAAACGGGTATCCGCGCCGAGGACGGCGGGCAACTCGGCGAGCGATCCGATCCGATGCGGACCCGTCCGCGCGCCGCAGTCGGCGGCGGCGGCGTGAGCGCCGTCCCGGTCGATCCAGACCGAGAGGAGACCGGCGTCGGCCGCGCCCTGTCCGTCGATCTCCGGATGGTCCCCGACGTAGGCGACCCGGTGCGGCGGCAGCCCCAGTGCCTCGCAGGCCGCGTGGAAGGCGGCCGCGTCGGGTTTGGACACGCCGAGCTCAGCGGCGCACAAGATCGCCTCGAAACGGCCGTGCACACCGAGAACGCGCAGCTTGCGGTCCTGCACGAGGAGGCTGGAGTTGGACAGGACCGCGTGCCGGTGGCTGGCACCGAGGGCGTCCAGGGCGGGCAGGACGTCCGGGAAGAGGCTCCAGGCGCATTCGTAATGCGTGACGTACCGGTCGAACCACGCGTCGGCCTCGGTGTCGCTCAGCGGCTCCCCCAGGAACACCCGGACGCGCTCCCGGCGCTGGCCCTGCCAGTCCGTCTCGCCCGCCGAGAACCGCGCCCACTGCGCGTCGGTGACCTCACGCCAGCGCGCGAGGGCCTGCTCGACCGTCGTACGGCCGTCGAGCAGGCCCTCGGCCGCGAGATGGTCCCGCATGCCCGCCCGGTCCGCGGCCGTGTAGTCGAAGAGCGTGTCGTCGATGTCCCAGACCACGGCGTCGATCCCCATGGGCCGACCGTATCCCCGGCCGCGGCCCGCTGTCCCCCGGTCAGCCGTGATCGTAGGCGGCCGGCCGCCGGGCCTGCCGCCACGGAGGCGGGGCGACGGGTCGGCGTACGCGAGGGGGGTGGTGCCCGAACCGGGCACCACCCCCCTCGACCGTGTCTTCCGCCTACGCGGCGAGCCGCTCCAGCGCGGCGTCGACGCGGGCCAGCGTCTTCTCCTTGCCCAGGATCTCCAGGGACTCGAAGAGCGGCAGGCCGACCGTGCGGCCGGTGACGGCGACGCGGACCGGGGCCTGCGCCTTGCCGAGCTTGAGGCCGTGCTCCTCACCGGCGGCCAGGACGGCCTCCTTGAGGGACTCCGGGGAGGACCAGTCGGCCGCGTCCAGCTTCTCGCGGGCCGTGCGGAGCAGGGCGTCGCTGCCCTCCTTCATGGCCTTGGTCCAGGACGCCTCGTCGACGGCCGGCTCCGGCAGGAACAGGAAGTCGACGTTGTCCGTGATCTCGGAGAGGACCTTCATGCGCGACTGGGCGTGCGGGGCGATCGCCTGCCACTTCGCCTCGTCGAAGTCCTCCGGCGCCCAGGGCGCGAAGGGGGCGCGCAGCCACGGGGCACAGCGCTCGGTGAAGTCCTTCACATCGAGCAGGCGGATGTGGTCGGCGTTGATCGCCTCGCACTTCTTCAGGTCGAAGCGGGCCGGGTTCGGGTTCACGTCCGTGACGTCGAACGCGGCGACCATCTCGTCGATGGAGAAGATGTCGCGGTCCGCCGCGAGCGACCAGCCGAGCAGGGAGAGGTAGTTCAGCAGGCCCTCGGGGAGGAACCCGCGCTCCCTGTAGAGGTTGAGCGAGGACTCCGGGTCGCGCTTGGAGAGCTTCTTGTTGCCCTCGCCCATGACGTACGGGAGGTGGCCGAAGGCCGGGGTCTCCTTCGCGATGCCCAGCTCGGTCAGCGCCTTGTAGAGGGCGATCTGCCGCGGGGTGGAGGAGAGCAGGTCCTCGCCGCGCAGGACGTGGGTGATCTCCATCAGGGCGTCGTCCACGGGGTTGACCAGCGTGTACAGCGGCGCGCCGTTGGCCCGGACGATGCCGAAGTCCGGGACGTTCTCCGGGAGGTACGTGATCTCGCCGCGGACCAGGTCGTCGAAGGTGATCGCCTCGTCGGGCATCCGGAAGCGGACGATGGGCTCGCGGCCCTCGGCCTCGTAGGCGGCCTTCCGCTCGGCGGAGAGGTCGCGGCAGTGGCCGTCGTAGCCGGAGGGCTTGCCGGCGGCGCGGGCCGCGTCGCGGCGGGTGTCCAGCTCCTCGGTCGAGCAGTAGCAGTGGTACGCGTGGCCCGCGTCCTGCAGCTTGCGGGCGACATCCCGGTAGATGTCCATGCGCTGCGACTGACGGTACGGCGCGTGCGGGCCGCCGATCTCGGGGCCCTCGTCCCAGTCGAAGCCCAGCCAGCGCATCGAGTCGAGCAGCTGGTCGTAGGACTCCTCGGAGTCGCGGGCCGCGTCGGTGTCCTCGATGCGGAAGACCAGGGTGCCTTCGTTGTGCCGGGCGAACGCCCAGTTGAACAGGGCGGTGCGGACCAGCCCGACATGGGGGTTGCCGGTCGGGGAGGGACAGAAACGTACACGGACGTTAGCCACGCTTGATCACCTTGTTGGTGAGAGTGCCGATGCCTTCGATGGTGACGGCGACCTCGTCGCCGACGTTCAGGGGGCCGACCCCGGCCGGGGTGCCGGTGAGGATCACGTCGCCGGGGAGCAGCGTCATGGCCTCGGTGATGTTGACGATCAGATCCTCGATGGAGTGGATCATCTCGCTGGTGCGGCCGAGCTGCCGCTGCTGCCCGTTGACCGTGCACTGGATCGTGAGGTCGGCGGGGTCCAGGTCCGTCTCCACCCAGGGGCCGAGCGGGCAGGAGCTGTCGAAGCCCTTGGCCCGTCCCCACTGCTTCTCGCGGCGCTGGACATCGCGGGCGGTGACGTCGTTGGCGCAGGTGTAGCCGAGGATGACGTCCTTGACTCGTTCGCGCGGGACCTCGCGGCACATGCGGCCGATGACGACGGCGAGCTCGGCCTCGTGGTGCAGCTCGCTGGAGAAGGAGGGGTACTGGATCGGGTCGCCCGGACCGATCACCGAGGTCGAGGGCTTGAAGAAGGCGAACGGGGCGTCGGGCACCTCGTTGCCGAGCTCCTTGGCGTGCTCCGCGTAGTTGCGGCCGAAGGCCACGACCTTGTTCGGGAGCACCGGCGGCAGCAGCCGGACCTTGTTCAGCGGGACCTTCGTACCGGAGAGCTCGAAGTCCGCGAACGGGATGCCCTTGATGATGTCGAGGACGAGCTCGTCCGGCTTGTCGCCCTCGACCGCGCCGAAAGCGACGTTGCCGTCGATGGAGAATCTGGCGATGCGCACGGGATCCTTGCGCCCCTCACTGAGCTGGCTGGAGTCTGACGCTCCAGGCTAACGCGGCAAGGGCTGCGGGCTTCGCGTATATCCGCCGGTCCGGTGAGCGGCGGGCCTGTCGTCCGGGTCCGTGGGGTGACGGGGCGCCGGTCGAGGACGGTGGTGACCGGCGGGCCGCGCGCCGGGCGCGGCTCCGCCGGTCGCCGGGATCACTCCGCGGCGGAGGCCGCGACCGGGACGGCCATCAGCACGGTGCGGCGGGGGTTGGCCGTCTGCAGGGGAAGCTCGACCGAGTGCTCCGGCCGCTCCGGCGTCCGCAGGCCATCGGCGTCCTCGAGGTGCGCCAGCGTCGTGCGTCGCGGATTGGCTATGTTGCGGAACATCATCGTCGTCTTCACCGTTTTGCTCGACCTTGTCGTCCTGGGCGCCGGTCGGGGTCAAAGAGCCCCACATAGGCGCGGGTTGTCGGATTCGCCATCCCTGTAAAGCGTCAGGCTAAACATTCAATTCCCGGGCGATGCCGTGAAGACGTCATGATCACCGTGTGAGTTTCCTCACTCACCGAGGGGCAAACCGGTCAATCACGGCCCTCAACCTCGGCCGACCAAACGGACATTGCTCCACTGAACCAGCCATTCCGCTCCTGATCATCGCGACTGGGACAGGGTATATAGCCCAACGGCTCGTAGGCATACGCCCGGTATGTACGAGATCCCCTTGCACACCTCGTGACGTGACCCTCACATGCTGTCACGGAGGTCACAGCCTGGTACTCGGGCCTTGTTGGAGATCCTGCACTGTGCTGGAATTCCTCGGACCGCCGCGGAATCACGATCCGACGCGCAGGGGCGCAACGCAGCGCCGAGTGGCGGCTGGATAGGGGGAACCTGCGCCGGTCACTCAGACCACATACAAGGGGCGCATCTGTGCCTCTCGTACAACGCCGACACCGTCCCGCCGTTCCAGCGGAGGGGCGCCTGGTCCAGAGGTTGCGACGCTAGTGCAGGGACGTTTCAAGAGGGATGGCAGCGCTTCGGCGGAGCCGGAGCCGCGCGGCGGGACCGACCGCGGTTCCTCGCCCCAGCACGCCCAGAACCCGGGACCGGCAGAGGTCGGCGGCAGCGGTGAACACTCCGCTCGCGCCGGCGCGAAGCCCAAGGCTCCCGCCACCACGACGGCCGTCACTCCGAAGAGCACGCAACCGGGCCCCGGCTCGCGCGTAGCCCTGCGGAACTGGCGCATCTCGACACGACTGGTCTCGCTGCTCGCGCTCCCCGTGGTCGCCGCGACCTCGCTGGGCGCGCTGCGCATCAACCAGTCGATGGACAACATCCAGCAGCTCGACAACATGCGACTGCTGACCGAGATGACCAAGCAGGCCACCGAGCTCGCCGCCGCCCTCCAGAAGGAGCGCGACGAGTCGGCCGGTCCGCTGGCCCACGGCGCCCTGGCCAACGACTACACCGTCAAGGGAGTGCGCGACGCCACCGACATCGCGAGAAACCACTTCCTCCAAGGCACGCAGCAGGTGGACGACGCCACGGCCCAGGGCCAGTTGTCCGGTGTGCACGACAGCCTCGTCGGTGTCGTGCACGAGCTGTACAAGCTCAACCAGATCCGCAGCGACGCCTACAACGACCCGCAGAACTCGACCCAGACGGTGGACGCGTACCACCGCCTGGTCACCGAGCTCCTCGCGCTCTCGCAGGACATGGCCGAGGCGACCAGCAACCCGGAGATGATCCAGCGCACCCGTGCGCTGGCGTCCTTCTCCGCCGCCAAGGAGTACGCCTCCGTCCAGCGCGCCATCATCGCCGCCGCGCTGCCCGAGCGCCCGACGGTCTTCGGAACGCTCTCCAAGAACGACCAGCAGTACGCGCTCTCGGCACAGGCGAGCCAGGAGTCCGAGAACGAGAGCTTCAAGAACATCTACGGCTCGGGCAACGCGGAGCTGCTCGCGCCGATCGAGGGCGACAACCCGACGATCAAGGCCGCCGACCAGTACGCCAAGCGTGTACTGAGCAACCAGGACGGTCTGAAGACGCAGAACAAGCGTTCTTACAAGGACTGGGTCGACGACGACTCCTCCAAGATCGATCAGATGACGAAGATCGAGACCACGCTGCTCGGCGAGATGGAGCAGAAGGCCCGCGAGCTGCGCAACCAGTCCCAGAGCGAGGCGATCGTCTCCGGTGTACTGATCCTGCTCGTCCTCGGTGTCTCGCTCGTCGGCGCCTTCGTGGTGGCCCGCTCCATGATCCGCTCGCTGCGCCGCCTCCAGGACACCGCGACCCGGGTCGCCCAGGACCGCCTGCCCGAGCTCGTCAAGCAGCTCTCGGAGTCGGACCCGCAGGACGTCGACACCTCCGTCGAGTCGGTCGGTGTGCACTCCCGGGACGAGATCGGCCAGGTGGCCGCGGCCTTCGACGACGTGCACCGCGAGGCCGTCCGCCTCGCCGCCGAGCAGGCCCTTCTGCGAGGCAACGTCAACGCGATGTTCACCAACCTCTCGCGCCGTTCCCAGGGTCTTATCCAGCGTCAGCTCTCGCTCATATCCGAGCTGGAGTCCCGCGAGGCCGACCCCGACCAGCTCTCCTCGCTGTTCAAGCTCGACCACCTCGCGACCCGCATGCGCCGTAACGGTGAAAACCTTCTCGTTCTCGCCGGTGAAGAGCCCGGTCGCCGCTGGACCCGTCCGGTCCCGCTGGTCGACGTGCTCCGCGCCGCCGCCTCCGAGGTGGAGCAGTACGAGCGCATCGAACTCTCCTCGGTCCCGACCACCGAGGTCGCCGGCCGGGTGGTCAACGACCTCGTCCACCTGCTCGCCGAGCTGCTGGAGAACGCCACGTCGTTCTCCTCCCCGCAGACCAAGGTCAAGGTCACCGGTCACGCCCTGCCCGACGGCCGCGTGCTGATCGAGATCCACGACACCGGTATCGGTCTGTCCCCCGAGGACCTGGCCGCGATCAACGAGCGGCTCGCCGCTCCGCCCACGGTGGACGTCTCGGTGTCCCGCCGCATGGGTCTGTTCGTGGTCGGCCGTCTGTCGCAGCGTCACGGCATCCGCATCCAGCTGCGTCCGTCCGACTCCGGTGGTACGACCGCGCTGGTCATGCTGCCCGTGGACGTCGCGCAGGGCGGCAAGAAGCCCATGCCGAACAAGCCGGGCCAGGGTGCCTCCGGCGGCCCCGCGGCGGCACAGGCTTCGGCCGGTGTGGCCGCGGCCCGTCGCTCGAACGGCCCGCAGGGCGGTCCCTCGCTCGGTGCCGGAGCCCCCGCCGCTCCCGGTGGACCCCTCGGGGCCCCGCCGCAGCGCGGACAGGTCGGCGCCGGCTCGGGTCCGCGGGCCGCGCTGCCCGGAAGCAACCAGGGCGGTCGCCCGGGCGCTGCTCCCGGCGGAGCGCGTGGTCCGCAGGGCCAGGGTGGCGGCCAGCAGGGCAGGCAGGCTCCGGCCGGGGCGAACGCCTTCGGACAGAGCCCGCAGGGCGGCCAGGCCGGGAACGGCATGCCGCAGCAGGGCTTCGGCGGCGGATCGGGTTCCCCGAACGCCTTCGGTGACACCTCCGGCGGCCAGCAGAACTCGTACGGCAACGGATCCGGCGCCGGTCAGAACGCCTTCGGCGACAACAACCCCGCGCCCGCCGCGCCCGCGCAGGCACCGGCCAGTGGTGGCAAGGGCAGCCGTCGTCGGCCGCAGCTTCCGGGCCGCGGTGGTGCGCGTGCCGAGCTGCCCGGTGGCAACACGGGTTCGCGCACGCCGAGCTGGAGCGACGACAACGCGCAGCCGCCGGTTCCGCGTACGTCTCTCGACACCCCGCGTGGCCACGAGGACCCCGACTCCACTTCGCGCATGCCGCGGATCGACGACCGCCAGGGCCCCGCCTCCACCGCGGAGTTCGCCCGTCCCGACTTCGACGCCCCGCGCCCCGGCGCGAGCGCGCCGCAGAACAACGGCCAGAACAACGGCCAGTACGGCTACGGTTCCGGCAACCAGTCCGCCGCCGGCCAGAACCCGGCCGGCACCGGGCAGTTCGCCGCCCAGGGCTACGGTGCCTCCCAGGACCCGTCGTCCACCGGCCAGTTCGCCCAGCCGGGCTACGCGCCTTCCCAGGACCCCTCGTCCACCGGGCAGTTCGCGACGCCCGGTTACGGCAACGGCCAGGGCTCGTCGTCCACCGGGCAGTACGAGCGGCCGGCCAACCCCCAGCCGCCCGTCCGTCAGGCGCCCGAGGCGCTTCCGCCGGCCTCCAACCCCGGTGACGGCCGTACCCCGCTGTACGACACGCTGGAGACCAACTGGTTCCACGGTCAGGCGAACGGCTCGGACGGCGCTCCCGCCAACGGCGCTCCCGCCAACGGCACACCCCAGAACAACGGTTCCCAGGGATTCACGCAGGTTGCCCCCCAACAGCCTCAGACTCCCCCGGCTCCGCAGCGACCGGCCGCCGCACCGGCCGCTACCACGTGGCGCAGCTCTCCGAACGACGATCTCGTCAAGCAGGCGGAGCGCGCCCGTAAACCGTCGGCAGGCGGGGTCACCACCTCAGGCCTGCCGCGCCGCGTCCCGCGAGCCAACCTCGTCGCGGGTACGGCACAGCAGCAAACGCACCAAAGCGGTCCGCAGGTCTCGCGTGCGCCCGATGACGTACGCGGCCGGCTCACCAATCTCCGTAGGGGCATTCAGCAAGGTCGACAGGCCGCTCCCAACGGCCAGACCGGCAGCTTCCCCAGCCCCACTCACCAGCAGGAGCGTTAGTTGAGCCCGATGAGCCAGGCGGCACAGAACCTCAACTGGTTGATCACCAACTTTGTGGACAACACCCCCGGGGTGTCCCACACCGTCGTCGTGTCCGCCGACGGACTCCTTCTGGCAATGTCCGAAGGCTTTCCCCGCGACCGCGCGGACCAACTGGCGGCCGTCGCCTCCGGACTCACCTCGCTGACCGCCGGGGCATCCCGGATCTTCGAAGGTGGGGCTGTGGCCCAGACGGTCGTGGAGATGGAGCGCGGTTTCCTCTTCCTGATGTCGGTTTCGGATGGGTCGTCCCTCGCGGTCCTCTCCCACCCGGAGTGCGACATCGGCCTCGTCGGCTACGAGATGGCACTGCTCGTCGATCGTGCGGGCGCCGTCCTCACGCCGGACCTGCGTGCCGAACTACAAGGCAGTCTGCTTCACTGACCGCCGCCGGATCCAGACACCGCACGAAATCACCGTCCGGCCGCCACAATCCCCCCACCGGCCCCAACAGACGGCACGACTGACCGACTTGCTGTCCCGCCCGGAGGATTCATGACACCGCCCACCGCCTCTCATGATCCGTACGCTGAGCCGTACGGAGACGAGGGCGACCAGCCGCTGGTACGTCCGTACGCGATGACCGGTGGCCGGACCCGGCCGCGGTACCAACTCGCCATAGAGGCCCTGATCAGCACCACGGCCGACCCGGCCCAGCTGATGGGACTGCTTCCCGAACACCAGCGCATCTGCCACCTGTGCCGGGAAGTGAAGTCGGTGGCCGAGGTATCGGCCCTCCTGTCCATGCCTCTCGGTGTGGCCAGGATCCTCGTCGCGGACCTCGCGGAGGCCGGACTCGTCGCCATTCACCAGCCTGGCGGCGATGAGAACAACGGCGGTGCGCCGGACGTGACTTTGCTCGAAAGGGTGCTCAGTGGACTTCGCAAGCTCTGACGGAGGCCGGGCGACCACCTCCGCGAAGATCGTCGTAGCGGGTGGCTTCGGTGTCGGCAAAACCACGTTCGTGGGTGCCGTTTCCGAGATCAACCCGCTGCGCACCGAGGCCGTCATGACCTCCGCTTCGGCGGGGATCGACGACCTCACCCACACCGGGGACAAGACCACCACCACGGTGGCCATGGACTTCGGCCGTATCACCCTTGACCAGGACCTGATCCTGTACCTCTTCGGTACGCCGGGCCAGGACCGCTTCTGGTTCATGTGGGACGACCTGGTCCGCGGCGCCATCGGCGCCGTGGTCCTGGTGGACACCCGGCGTCTCGCCGACTGCTTCCCGGCGGTCGACTACTTCGAGAACAGCGGCCTGCCGTTCGTCATCGCCCTCAACGGCTTCGACGGTCACCAGCCGTACAACCCGGAGGAAGTACGCGAGGCCCTTCAGATCGGCCCGGACGCTCCGATCATCACGACGGACGCCCGACACCGTGCAGATGCGAAGAGCGCTCTGATCACCCTGGTCGAGCACGCCCTCATGGCCCGGCTGCGGTAGCAGCCAAGTAGACGGCTTCGTATGGAAGTTGTCGTAGACGCATTGGAGCCGACTGTGTCATTTGACACGGTCGGCCACAGTGTTCATAACGTTTCGACAGAGAATTTCGCTGACCCCGACACGCATCGCGGTCACCCGGTGCCACTGCGCTCATGAAAGCCCCGCCTTTTGGCGGGGCTCGCTCTTTATGACCGTTTTATCTGTGGTCAGCACCACTCGGAATCATCGATTCCGAGTGTTTGGAAGGGCGCCGCTCGACGTGCTGGAATGCGCTGAACTGCCCAGTAGTCAAGGGCGCTGGTAGATACCGCGGCACAACGATAGGTGCCGACGCCGAGAGGTTGTTGGTCGAGTGAGGCGAAGCATGAACGGTCCCGAGCCGTCGGCACGGGGCAACTTCACCCCGCCGCCGCGCGGAGCGGCGCCCGCACAGGCGCCCGGCCCGGAGCCCACGCCGGCGCCCGCGCCGAGCGGGAGCCGATTCTCCCCGCGCAACTGGCGCGTGCCGACCAGGCTGAACGCGATCCTGCTCATACCCGTGGTGGTCGGCCTGGTCATGGGCGGCTTCCAGGTGAAGAGCTCGATCGACACCTGGCAGGAGGCACAGGACGCCGAGAAGACGGCGCGCCTGGTGCAGGCGGCGCTGAATTACGGCGACAAGCTGTTCGTCGAGCGCGACCTGAGCGCCTACCCGCTGCTGAGCGGCGCCGGCCAGAAGGACCCCACGGTCGTCAAGGTCCGCAAGCAGACGGACCTGGCCGCCGACGCGTTCGACCAGGCCGCCCAGAACATGCCGAAGACGCCGGGCCTGGAGCGCCGCCTCGCCGTCTTCCGCAACGTCGAGCCCGGTCTCGAGCTGCTGCGGAAGGCCGCGTACACCACCAAGCTTCCCGGTGTGAAGACCGAAGAGGGCTACCTCCAGATCCAGCACCCGCTGATGGAGTTCGCCAACGAGCTCGGTCTGGGCACCGGAAACATCACGAGCTACGGCCGTACGGTCTACGCGATCTCGCTGTCCAAGGCCGCGCTGTCGCTGGAGCGGTCCATCGGCATGCACATGCTGATCAAGCCGGGTCCCGGTCTGGGCAGCCTCGACAGTCAGCGTGTCGCCCTCTCCTCGTACGCCTACCTCGAAGGCATCGCGGTCGAGGAGTACATCGGTGGTGGCACCGAGGCCGACGCGAGCAAGCTCGAAGCGGCCCAGGCGACGATCAAGTCGGACCTGACGGCGAAGGCGCGGGAAGCCGCGGCCGCCGACCCGAACTACGTGAAGCCGCCGTCGAACCCGACCGACATGGTCACGGCTCTGGCGAAGCTCCAGTCCCCGCTGGAGAGCGACCGCGTCAAGCTGGCCGCGGGAGGCATCACCGCGCAGAACTGGATGGCGGTCAACACCGCCAAGTACAACGCGTACCGCCAGATCGAGTCGGACCTCTCCGACAAGGCGGTGGCCGAGGCCGCGGACATCTCCGACGCGGCCAAGACCGACGCCTTCATCACCGGCGCCATCGTCGTGATCGCCCTGCTCGCCGCGTTCATCCTGGCCGGCATGGTGGCCCGCCAGATGAGCCGTGCGATGCGCCAGCTGCGCAACGCCGCCTTCAATGTCGCCGAGCAGCGCCTGCCGATGCTGGTCGACCAGCTCTCGCGCACCGACCCCGGCCGGGTCGACACCCGCGTGCAGCCGATCCCGATCACCACCACGGACGAGATCGGCGAAGTCGCCCGCGCCTTCGACCAGGTCCACCGCGAGGCCGTACGACTGGCCGCCGAGCAGGCCCTCCTGCGAGGCAACATCAACGCGATCTTCACGAACCTCTCGCGCCGCAACCAGTCGCTGATCGAGGGCCAGCTGACCCTGATCACCGGCCTGGAGAACAACGAGGCCGACCCGGACCAGCTGGAGAACCTCTTCCGCCTGGACCACCTCGCGACCCGTATGCGCCGCAACGGCGAGAACCTCCTGGTCCTCGCGGGCGAGGAGCCCGGCCGCCGCTGGGACCAGCCGGTCCCGCTGGTCGACGTGCTGCGCGCCGCCTCCTCCGAGGTGGAGCAGTACGAGCGCATCGAGCTCTCCGGTGTCCCGGAGGCCGAGATCCACGGCCGCGCCGTGACCGACCTCGTGCACCTGCTCGCCGAGCTCCTGGAGAACGCGACCACGTTCTCCTCCCCGCAGACCAAGGTCCGCGTCACCGCGACCCGGCTGCCCGACGGCCGCATCATGGTCGAGATCCACGACAAGGGCATCGGCCTCACCGCCGAGGACTTCGCGGACATCAACCACAAGCTGGCCAACCCGCCGACCGTGGACGCCGCGATCTCGCAGCGCATGGGCCTGTTCGTGGTCGGCCGGCTGTCCGACCGCCACGGCATCCGCGTCCAGCTGCGCCCCTCGGGCGAGCAGGCCGGTACGACCTCGCTGGTCATGCTCCCCGACGCCATCACCCACGGTGGCGGCGGTGAGCACCAGCCCACGCGCGACGAGTTCACCGTGTCCCAGATCATTCCCGAGCAGCAGCAGTCGTTCCAGGGCGAGAGCTTCGCGCCCCAGCAGCAGAAGCCCGTGCTGACCGCCGCGGACCTCGGTTTCGACGACAGTCGCTACGAGGTCCCGGACGACGCCCGCGACCTGGACCCGGTGGGCCGCTCCCTGGTGCGCGAGGAGCGCCGTGCGGCCCTGGAGGCCCAGGCGCAGGGAATGGAGGCCATCGACGGCCCCCAGGCCTACGCCGACGGCTTCGACGCCCAGCCCGCGTACGACAACGGGCAGCCGTCCTTCAACGGCGCCCCGGCGTACGACGGCGCTCAGGGTGTGCACGAGGAGCAGCAGACCACCTACGACCAGCAGTCGTCGTACGAGGAGCCGCAGCAGGCCGCGTACGACGAGGCGTACTTCCCGTCCAACGGCGGCTACCCTGAACCCTCCTACACGGAGCCGGTCCAGGCGGAGCACGCGGGCATGGGCGGCACCGCCCCGGAGACGCTGTCCGCCTTCGGCGAGCCGTCCTACCAGGACGACTGGCCGCAGCAGGACGCGTACCAGGGCGGGTACCGGTCCGACTACGCTCCGGAAGCGGAATCTGCGCAGGTCGCCGACGCGGCCCAGCAGGACAGCGTAGGCTTCAGTCGTCCGGGTCCGGCCCCCTCGGCCGCCCACACGATGACCGACGCGGGACTGCCCCGTCGTGGAGCCGCCGCCACCGGAAACGGCCGGCGGCCCGCGGAACCGGCGAGGGAGCAGGCGGCGCCCGCTCCCTCCGGGAACACGGGCGACGACTGGCGATCGTCCAACGACGATCGGTGGCAGCGCGCCGAGCAGCTCAAAAAGCCCAAGGCGGGCGGGGTCACCTCGTCCGGTCTGCCGCGGCGGGTGCCCAAGGCCAACCTGGTCGAGGGAACCGCGGAATCGACCCCCCAGGGCGGCCCCCAGGTCTCCCGCGCTCCTGAGGACGTCCGGGGCAGGCTGAGCAACCTGCGTCGCGGCGTGGAGCGGGGACGCAGTGCAGGTAGTGAGACGAACGGTCAGGGCCTCGGTCCTGACAGCACCTACAACCAGGAGCGTTAGTTGTGAGCCCGATGAGCCAGGCGGCACAGAACCTGAACTGGTTGATCACCAACTTCGTGGACAACACCCCCGGGGTGTCCCACACAGTGGTGGTCTCCGCCGACGGACTCCTTCTGGCCATGTCCGAAGGCTTTCCCCGCGACCGCGCCGACCAGTTGGCGGCCGTCGCGTCCGGTCTGACCTCATTGACCGCGGGCGCGTCCCGTATCTTCGAGGGCGGCCATGTGAACCAGACAGTTGTGGAGATGGAGCGAGGATTCCTCTTCCTCATGTCCGTTTCGGATGGTTCTTCACTCGCAGTACTCGCACACCCTGAGGCGGACATCGGTCTCATTGGGTACGAGATGGCGCTTCTGGTGGACCGTGCGGGCACGGTCCTCACTCCGGATCTTCGTGCGGAGCTCCAGGGCAGCCTTCTCAACTAATAGACAGACGGTGCGAATTGGCGTCCCGGGGCCGTAAGGTTTCGGGACGCGGTCCCACTCGTTGGGTGCCCGGCACAGTCGGAGGAGGAGAGAGAGTGGTAACACCCCCAGGCGGTTCGTCTTCGGGCAACTGGTCGTACGGCCCCGGCCAGGGGCAGGGCGGCCAGGGCGACGGTTCACAGAACCCGAACCCGTACAACTTTCCCTCCGCACCCAACCAGCGACGTCAGCCTTACCCGCCCCAGGGTCCGCAGGGTCCCGGGCCGTCTCCGTACGACCAGCCGTCGGCACCGCGTATCCAGCCCGTGCAGCCGCAGCGACGCTCACCCGAGCCGTCGCCCGCCGGGTCGTCGAACAACCCCCTGGTGCGTCCCTACGCCATGACGGGTGGCCGCACCAGGCCCCGCTACCAGCTCGCCATCGAGGCACTGGTGCACACCACAGCGCAGCCGCACCAGATGCAGGGCCAGTTGCCCGAGCATCAGCGCATCTGCAACCTCTGCCGGGAGATCAAGTCGGTGGCCGAGATCTCGGCCCTGCTGACCATCCCTCTCGGTGTAGCCAGGATCCTCGTCGCCGACTTGGCGGAAGCGGGCCTGGTCGCCATTCATCAGCCGGGCGGCGACGAGAGCGCCGGCGGCCAGCCAGCCGTGACATTGCTCGAAAGGGTGCTCAGTGGACTTCGCAAGCTCTAGCGGAGGGCCTTCCCGCTCCACCACGTCCGCGAAGATCGTGGTGGCGGGCGGCTTCGGCGTGGGCAAGACCACGTTCGTCGGCGCCGTCTCGGAGATCAACCCGCTGCGTACCGAGGCCGTCATGACGTCCGCCTCGGCGGGCATCGACGACCTCACGCACACCGGCGACAAGAAGACGACGACCGTCGCCATGGACTTCGGCCGTATCACCCTCGACCAGGACCTGATCCTGTACCTCTTCGGTACGCCGGGCCAGGACCGCTTCTGGTTCATGTGGGACGACCTGGTCCGCGGCGCCATCGGCGCGATCGTCCTGGTGGACACCCGCCGTCTCGCCGACTGCTTCCCCGCGGTCGACTACTTCGAGAACAGCGGCCTGCCGTTCGTCATCGCCCTCAACGGCTTCGACGGCAACCAGCCGTACCAGCCCGAGGAAGTACGCGAGGCTCTCCAGATCGGCCCGGACGCCCCGATCATCACGACGGACGCCCGCCACCGCGCGGACGCGAAGTCGGCGCTGATCACGCTCGTCGAGCACGCCCTGATGGCGCGCCTCCGCTAGCGTCTCCCGCTTCCGCGACAACGGCCCCTGCTTCTCCACCCGGAGAAGCAGGGGCCGTTGTTCGTCACGTGCGGCCTGTCGCCTGTCGCCTGTCGCCTGTCGCCTGTTACCCGACATCCGGCGCACCGGCGGGGTCCAGGTCGAACTGCCGCCCCGTACAGCCCCGTTGACGACGAGGTGGCTGGGGAGCACCCGAAGGGCCGCCGGGAAGCCCCTGGTCGGCCCTGGGGGGCGCCGGCGGCCTCTCGGACACACCACAGCCCCGCCCTCCATCGGGAGGACGGGGCTGTCGGCGTCAGACCTTCAGTGCCAGCTGTGCGGTGCCCGGAAGCCGGGCTCCCGCTCCAGGCGGCGCCAGCCCGCCTTCCGGTGGGCACGGTGGGCAGGAGCGGCATCAGTGGGAGCGGCCGCGGCACGGGCCAGGAGGATCGCCGTGATGGCGGCGACTTCCTCGGGCTCGGCGTGACCCTTCTCGACGCGGATGTCAGCGTTGCTCATAGGTTTCAGTCTCCATGAGAGAGGTTTCCGCGGCGGAACCGCGGAGAATCCGCAGGGTTACTGCGGGGGGTTGCCGTGCTTGCGGGAGGGCAGGTCCGCGTGCTTGGTGTGCAGCATCGCGAGCGACTTGATCAGGACCTCGCGGGTCTCGGCGGGGTCGATGACGTCGTCGACGAGGCCTCGCTCCGCCGCGTAGTAGGGGTGCATCAGCTCGGCCTTGTACTCCTTGACCATGCGGACGCGCATCGCCTCGGGATCGGCGGCATCGGCGATCTGGCG